>NZ_JBEFDG010000093.1:0-7983 GCF_040137905.1 Corticimicrobacter sp. | reverse complement strand
AAAAAAAAAAGAAGGGGAGGAAGAGAGGTGTGCCTCCCACCCAATCCCCCCCCACGGCACGCTACGCTACCACCACCATCACGCCATCGTCATCAGGCTGGCATTGCCACCGGCTGCCGCTGTATTGACGCTGAGGGCACGCTCGATCACCAGGCGCTCGAGCGGTACGGCCGCATCGCCCGGCTGCAGGTGGACGATGCCGACAATCACGCCTTCGCGTTGCGCAATGTCCGCCTGAAGGCGCTGCAGCGACTCGGTGTCGCCATGATGCAGGGCGGCATCGAAATCGGCACGCGACGGGTCGTCGGTCAGCGTCACGCGGGTGCGGACACCTTCCGGCAGGCGCTGCAGCAGGGCACGTGCCGCCACATCGCGGCTGTCCCACACCATGCGGCTGCCCACCGCCAGCACGGCGGCCAGTTGCGCGATCCGGTCACGGTCATCGGTCGCCACGCCGAACACGGCCGTGCGCGGCAGCACCGTATAGACGTTGCGCTCGCCGGTCGGGCCGGTCAGTACATAGCTGCCACCGCTGAAAAACGGCATCGGTGCCTGGGCGGGTACCAGTTCAGGATGCTGGTGCAGCCACTGTGCCAGTGCCTGTGCGGCACCATCGGTCGCCAGCGTGGTTTCGGACGCACCGGTGTTGAACGGCCTGGACAGCACGGCATCCGGACGCTGCGCCAGCAGCCGGTACAGATACAGCGGACCGCCGGCCTTGGGGCCGGTGCCCGACAGTCCCTCGCCGCCAAAGGGCTGCACGCCCACCACGGCCCCCACGGTGTTGCGATTGACATACAGGTTGCCCACGTGCGCCGCCCCCACCACGTGCGCGATGGTTTCATCGATACGGGTATGCAGGCCCATGGTCAGGCCATAGCCGGTCTCGCGGATCTGCTTCAGGATGCTGTCGAGCTGGTCACGGCGATAACGCACGAAGTGCAGCACCGGACCGAACACTTCCCGCGTCAGGTCGGACAGGTCGGGCAGTTCGATCAGGGTCGGCGGCACATAGGTACCACCTGCCATCACCGGCTTGCGGGCAACCTCGCCGCCCAGCGACAACTGGTGCACTTTACGGCCCTTGGCGCGCAGTTGCGCGACGTGCTCGTCGATGGTCCGCTGTGCGCGTGCATCGATGACCGGACCGATATCATTGGCAAGCTGCACCGGATTACCCAGGCGCAACTCTTCCATGGCTCCCTTGAGCATGGTCAGTACACGGTCGGCGGCATCTTCCTGGACACACAGCACACGCAATGCCGAGCAACGCTGGCCGGCGCTGTCAAAGGCCGAAACCAGTACATCCTGAACGACCTGCTCGGTCAGCGCCGACGAGTCCACGATCATGGCGTTCTGGCCACCGGTTTCGGCAATCAGCGGCACCGGCTGACCATGTGCGCCCAGGCGCTGCGCCAGCGTCTGCTGCAGGCCATGCGCCACTTCGGTCGAACCGGTAAACATCACGCCCTGCACGCGGGCATCGCCAATCAGTTGCGCACCCAGCACGCGACCACGCCCCGGCAGCAACTGCACGGCCGCCTTGGGGACCCCCGCCTGCCAGAGGATGCGCACGGCCTGCGCAGCAATCAGCGGCGTCTGTTCGGACGGCTTGGCCAGCACGGTATTGCCGGCCACCAGGGCCGCCACCACCTGACCGGTGAAGATCGCCAGCGGGAAGTTCCACGGGCTGATGCAGACCATCGGGCCCAGCGGCCGGTGCGATTCATTGTCGAACTGGTTGCGCGCCTGTGCAGCGTAATAACGCAGGAAATCGACTGCCTCGCGCACCTCGGCAATCGCGTTGGCGTAGGTCTTGCCCGCTTCACGCACCAGGATGCCCATCAGCGGCTGCAGTTCGGCTTCCATCTGGTCGGCGGCGCGCTCCAGCATGGCGGCACGCTCGGACGGCGGCACGGCCGCCCATTGCGGGAAGAAGTCGGCAGCAGCCTGCAGGGCAGCATCGGCTTCCTGCGGACTGGTCTTGCGTGCCGTCCCGACCTGGTCGGCATGGTCTGCAGGGTTCAGCACCGGTTCGGGCTGCTGCTCGCCCGGAGCTTCGTCAACAGCGATCATCGGACCGATGGCCAGCGTCGCCGTGGCCGCCTGGCGCAGCGTACCGATCAGCGCTTCCAGTTGCTGGTCATTGGCCAGGTCCAGGCCACCGGAATTGACACGTGCCGTACCGTACAGGTCGACCGGCAGCGGGATGCCCTTGTGCGGCAGGCCGATCCGGCCATCTTCGCGGCCCATGGCCTCGATCAGCGACACGGGATCCTGCACCAGTTCTTCCAGGGCAATATCCTGGTCGGCAATGCGGTTGACGAAGGACGTGTTGGCACCGTTTTCCAGCAGGCGGCGCACCAGGTAGGCCAGCAGCGTTTCGTGCGTGCCGACCGGCGCGTAGATACGGCAGGGGCGTCCCAGCTTGCCCTCGGCCACCGGGCCGACCACCTGCTCGTACAGCGGCTCGCCCATGCCGTGCAGGCACTGGAACTCGAACTGCCCGCTGTAGTAGCTCGACGGGCCGGCCAGTTCATAGATCGTGGCCAGCGTCTGGGCGTTGTGGGTGGCAAACTGCGGATAGATCAGCTCCGGCACGGCCAGCAGCTTGCGGGCGCAGGCCACATAGGACAGATCCGTGTAGGGCTTGCGGGTGTAGACCGGATAGCCGTCCATGCCGTCGAGCTGGGCGCGCTTGATCTCGCTGTCCCAGTAGGCCCCCTTGACCAGGCGGATCATCAGCCGCTGGCCGCTGCGGCGGGCCAGGTCAATCACATAGTCGATCACGAACGGGCAGCGCTTCTGGTAGGCCTGAATCACGAAACCGATGCCTTTCCAGCCCTTGAGATCAGGCTCGAAGCACAGGCGTTCAAGCAGATCGAGCGAGATTTCGAGGCGATCGGCTTCCTCGGCATCGATGTTCAGGCCGATGTCGTATTGCTTGGACAGCCGCGCCAGCTTCAGAACCACCGGGTACAGTTCATCCTGCACGCGCTCGACCTGGGCACGACTGTAGCGTGGATGCAGCGCCGACAGCTTGATCGAAATGCCGGGCCCTTCATAGACCCCCCGGCCATTGGAGGCCTTGCCGATGGCATGGATGGCCTGCTCGTAGTCGTTGTAGTAGCGCTGCGCATCGGCAGCGGTCAGGGCGGCCTCGCCCAGCATGTCATACGAATAGCGGAAACCCTGCGCCTCCAGCGACTGTGCGTGGCGCAATGCCTCGGGCATGTTCTCGCCGGTCACGAACTGTTCGCCCATCATGCGCATGGCCATGTCCACGCCCTTGCGGATCAGCGGCTCGCCGCCACGGGCGATCAGACGACCCAGCGAGGCACTCAGCCCCTGCTCGCTGTGGGTAGCGACCAGCTTGCCGGTCAGCATCAATCCCCAGGCCGCCGCGTTGACGAACATCGACGGGCTCTGGCCGACATGCTCTTTCCAGTTGCCATGGCTGATCTTGTCGCGAATCAGTGCATCGCGTGTGGCCCGGTCGGGAATGCGCAGCAGCGCTTCGGCCAGGCACATCAGGGCGATCCCCTCCTGCGACGACAGCGCAAATTCCTGCAACAGCCCCTGCACCAGACCGGCCTTGCCCGACGCCGTCTTGCGCTGGCGCAGCGCCTGCGCCACGCGCAGGGCCAGTGCCTGGGCCCGTTCGGCCACATCGGCCGGCAGTCGTGCCTGCTCCAGCAGCCAGGGCACGGCCTCCGTCTCGGGGCGACGCCAGGCGCGCGTCATCGCGGCGCGCAGCGCCGACTGCGGCACCAGGGGAGTCACATCGTCGAAAACGCCTGCACCAGCCGGCTGCTGCTGTGCGGGAGAAAGAGGAGTCGGGTTGAGCATGAATTGATCCATCGTCAATAAAAAGGCAACGTCTGCCTCATGATCGCGAATTATCGAGCAAAGTGTTTTATATTTCTCACTATATTTGCACATCAAAATAGTGAGAAATTCATCATGGCGGACGACGTATACACCCTCGACAAGATCGACCTGCGCATCCTCGAGCTGCTGCAGAAGGACGGGCGCATTCCCAACACCAAGCTGGCCGAGGCCGTGGCGCTGTCACCCACCGCCGTACTGGCGCGTGTGCAGCGCCTGACGCGCGAAGGCTACATCCTCGGCTACGAGGCACGGCTCAACCCGCGCAAGCTCAAGGCCGGCCTGCTGGTGTTCGTCGAAGTGCTGCTCGATCGCACCACACCCAATGTATTTGACCAGTTCAAGCTGGCAGTACAGGATCGCCGCGAGATCATGGAGTGCCACATGGTGGCCGGCGGCTTCGACTACCTGCTCAAGACCCGCCATGACGACATGGACGCCTATCGCGATTTTGCCGGGCGGGTACTGTGGCAGTTGCCCGGCGTGCGCGAGACACGGACTTTCGCCGTGATGGAGGAAGTCAAGAACTCGATGGCCCTGGACCTGCGGCAGGCGCGCTGAGACGCTGGCGCAGATCGGCCTCTGCCTCGGGGAAGGTCATGTCGGCATATCGCACGAAGCGGCTCTTGCGTTTCAGCCGATAGCCGAACCAGATCAGCAGGAACAGGGGAATGCCGACATAGGTCGCAATCGCCCCGCCCCAGTCGATGCGATCCTGCAGGAAGGCCTGGTAGTTCTGCCCCAGCGTGATGATCAGGCACAGCACGAAGGCAAAGATCGGACCGAATGGAAACAGCCCGGCCCGGTAGGGCAGGTCGTTGACGTCATAGCCATGCATGACATAGCCCTTGCGAAAGCGATAATGGCTGAGCGAGATGCTGAGCCAGGCGATGAACTCCGTCATGCCGGCCATGTTCAGCAGCCAGATATAGACTTCCTTGGGGCTGAAGATGGAGCTGACGAAACACAGTGCCGCCAGCGCCGTTGTCGCCAGCAGGGCATGCAGCGGCACGCCATGGCGGGTCAGACGTGCCAGCAGCCTGGGGGCCTTGCCCTCCACTGCCAGGTTGAACAGCATGCGCGTGGCCGCATACATGCCCGAGTTGCCCGCTGACAGCACCGAAGTCAGGATCACGGCATTCATGACCGCCGCCGCCGACAGCAAACCGGCCCGTTCGAACACCAGCGTGAACGGGCTGACGCTGATATCGGCGACATCGTTGCGCAACAGTTGTGGATCGGTGTAGGGAATCAGCAGGCTGATGACCAGGATGGCCAGCACATAGAACAGCAGGATGCGCCAGAACACCTGCTTGGCCGCCTTGGGCACATTGACCCGGGGATTTTCGGATTCTCCGGCTGCGATGCCGATCAGCTCCGTGCCCTGGAAGGAAAAGGCCACGATCATGGCGACGCCGAGCAGCGTCGCAAAATTGCCGACGAAGGGTGCTTCCCCTACGCTCCACAGGCCGATGCCACCGCCCTCGCCGCCACGCACGATACCGGCCAGCATGGCCACGCCCGTGATGATGAACACGATCACCGCCACCACCTTGATCATGGAGAACCAGAATTCGCTTTCTCCAAACCCTTTGACCGAGATTGCATTGAGGCCGAACATCAGTCCCAGGAACAGGGCGCTCCAGACGATCCCCGGCACCTCCGGCAGCCAGTAGGCCATGACCAGTTGCGCCGCCACCAGATCGACCGCCACCGTGATCGCCCACGAATACCAGAAGTTCCAGCCCAGGGCGAAGCCGAAACCTTCCTCCACATAGCGTGCACCATAGGTCGCGAACGAGCCGGATACCGGCATGATGGCAGCCAGCTCTCCCAGGCTGGTCATGATGAAATAAACCATCACACCAATGACCAGGTAAGACAGCAGCGCCCCACCCGGCCCGACCTGCGCGATCGCCGCGCCCGACGCCACGAACAGCCCGGTGCCGATGGCACCGCCGATCGCGATCATTGTCAGGTGGCGGGCCTTGAGGTTGCGTTGCAGGTGTGGGGCCTCGGCCGGGTCATCCACCGCATCTGGGTTTGTCGTCGGCCGGGCAGCGGCCGACCTGCATTCTGTTTGCATCTTGTTTTTCATCATCGCCTGCATATTTTAAGAGGTCCGTGCCTTTTGTCTCCGGAAGGACGGCCCCGTTATGGCGTTAGCGCAAGGAAGTCATCGACCGCCCCGATCCCGTGTCCTGACCAGCGTGCTCTTGCCGAAAAGGCTCTCGACCAGATCCACCACCAGTTCGGCAGTCTGGTTGCGGATATCGAGAGCAGGATTCAGCTCGACGATGTCCAGCGAGGACAACCGCCCGGAATCCGCAATCATCTCCATGCACAACTGTGCTTCGCGATAACTGGGCCCGCCGCGCACGGTCGTGCCCGTGCCCGGGGCGATTTCCGGGTCCAGAAAATCGACATCGAAACTCACGTGCAGGTGCACGTCGCTGTTCTGCTCGCCCTCGATGCCCGACAGCACCCGGTGCATGACCTCCTTCATGCCGAGTTCGTCGATGCTGCGCATGTCATAGACCTCCAGCCCGAGCTGGCGCACCATGCGCTTTTCGCCATCATCCACGCTGCGTTGTCCGACCTGACGGATATCGGCAGCCTCCAGCGCCGGCACACTGCCCGACATGCCGGCCAGCTCGACTGGCCCCAGCCCGCACAGGCTGGCGACAGGAATACCGTGCACATTGCCGCTGGGCGAGATCTCTGGGATATTGCAATCCGAATGCGCATCGAGCCAGAGCACACGCAGCCGCTTGCCCACGGCACGGCAATGACGGGCCACGGCACTGATCGAGCCGGTGGCCAGCGTATGGTCGCCACCCAGCATGATCGGAATGCGCCCCAGCCCGAGCTGGGCCAGGACGGCATCATGCGCCAGTTGGTTCCAGGCGATGCACTCCGGCAGGTTGCGCAGCCCCTGGGCTGCAGGATCGCGTTCGCCACGCGGATTGGGTGGCCCCGACAGGTTGCCGATATCCAGGACATCCATGCCCAGGCGCTGCAATGCCGGCCCAAGCTGGGCCACGCGCAGGGCATCCGGCCCCATGGCCGCACCCAGCCGGCCGGCTCCGACATCGGTCGGCACCCCGATCAGGGTGGCGGGAGGATGGAAAAGCAGGGAAGTCATGCCGTGTTCCTTTTCTTGAACGGAATGGAGAGGCTATTTTTTCCCAATAGCCTGCCAATTTGAACGGGACAATATGACTTTTTAACAAGATATGCTTGCATATCGCCGATCATCAAAAACAATCTGTTCAAAAAAGAGGCGTACGCCCACCGCAAAAAGAAGGTCGGCATGCGTCCGGATCAGACCTTGTAGGTCGACAGCAGGATGCTGGTTTCCGTATTGGCGATATGCGGAATCGAGCGTATCGAGTTCAGTACCTTGTCGAAGCTTTCCAGCGTATCCGTGCGCAGCTCGGCCATCATGTCCCAGCGGCCATTGGTAGAGTGAATGGCCGTCACATTGGGATGACCACGCAATGCACGCATGACCTCGTCGGCATGGTGTCCACTGATCTCGATGCTGGTCATGGCCCGGATGCCATGCTCCATCGCATCCGGCCGCAACCGGACGGTATAGCCCACGATCACGCCTTCCCGTTCCAGCCGGGCGATCCGGTTCTGTACTGTCGCCCTGGCCACTCTCAGGCGCTTGGCCAGCGCCACCACCGGCGTGCGGGCATTGTCCCGCAGGATCGAGATCAGTTCGCGGTCGGTATCGTCCATGATTTCCCCAACAGACAAAACAAAATGGCAATCATACAAAACAATCTGCCAACGCTATCGATATTTCTGACAGATTGAGATCTTCATTATGGCGACAAGGACTTCGATAATGAAACAACATCCATCAGGAGACACCCATGACGCGCTTCATAGACGTACCCACCATGTCCGAACTGGTCGAAACCATCGGCGTGGACACCTTCCTCGGCGAACTGGCCGACACCATACAGGCCGACTTCATCCGCTGGCCCGAATTCGACAAGTCCGCCCGCGTCGCCAACCACTCCGAGATCGGCGTCATCGAACTCATGCCCGTCTCCAACGCCAGCCGCTACGCTTTCAAGTACG
>NZ_JBEFDG010000092.1:0-25608 GCF_040137905.1 Corticimicrobacter sp. | reverse complement strand
TGCGGTATCCAGTATCGCGTCCAGATCCCCCGGCATCATTTCGGTTTGCCAATAATACGCATGACCATGCCTGGGGGCGGCAAAATAGGTATCGATGACCTGCCCGTCCGAATGCGGTGGGTTTTTCCAGGAAATCAGACTGACGCCGCCTTCCGTATGCGCGACTCGTCGCACAAACAGTTGGCCTTTCCCGCCGTCATGGGGGGAATGTTCCAGCATCTCCTGACGGGTCTGGATCCTTGCGGCAAAGGTGCTGGGCGTATCTTCCAGGCGGTTGATGCTCGCGCCGTGCATGAAATAGGCGTCAAGCACTTCGGTGCGCGGCGGCAGGTCGATCAGGAAGCGCCCGAAGCAATGTGTTTGCCAGTCAGTCCGGTCGATCGGTGATGCCTGTTCATCGAGTGGCATGCCGTGGGCAGGCAACCCCGCTGCTGCGGCCAGGCATGCTGCCGCCGCTGTGCGTATCCATCGATTCATCTCTTGTTCCGGCTGGGGCCAAAATTGCTTTCGGCAGATTGCTGCGGCCTGGATGGCCCCGACGGGGAATTGTAACCGTGCTCCTGTCCGGAGCTGCCGATATGGCACAGGCTTTGCGCTGCCTGCATGATAAAATCGTTAATGATTATTTTTCAGCCGTACGCCATATTTTCTTAGCGCTTCCTGGCACGCTTGCCGACATGCCTTCCGATTTTTCTCATCCTGTTGCGACCCTGTACGGCGATCATCACGATTGGCTGTACAAATGGCTGTGCCGGCGGATGGGGGATCGGTTCGATGCGCAAGACGTGGCACATGATACGTTCATGCGCGTGCTGGCACGGCGTGGCGGCATCATCCTGGCCGAGCCGCGCAGTTATCTGACTACCATTGCCCATGGGCTGATGGTCGATCGCTTTCGGCGACGAGCCATCGAGCAGGCCTATCTGGATGCCCTGGCCGTCTACCCGGAGCCGGAAACCATTTCCCAGGAGACGCATGCCATTCTGGTCGAAACCCTGCTGGAAATCGACAGGCTGCTTTGCCGGCTTGGTGCGCGGACCCGGGATATTTTCCTGCTGGCACAGATCGAGGGGCTGAGCCAGGTCGATATCGCACGGCGCTTGCGACTGTCGTTGCCTACGGTCAAGAAGCATCTGGTGCGTGCCTATACCGAATGCCTCGTGCTGGCCACGGATCGATCCTAGACACCCATGCAGCACAGGCCCGAAACCGCTGTCTCTTCTACTGCCGCTGGCTCTGCCCTGGAGCGTTCGGTGCTGGAGGAAGCCGCGGGCTGGCTGGTCCGTGTCCGCGAGGGGGCGCTTGGCGCTGCTGAATCGCAGGCTCTGACGCAGTGGCTGGAAGCCAGCGAGCAGCATCGGCGCGCCTGGAGCCTGGCCCTGGATATGGCTGGTCGCTTCGGCAAGGTGCCCCCCGAACTGGCGCTGCCTGTATTGCGTACGCGGGGTCGCCAGCGCCGCCAGGCTGTGGGCGCGCTGGCGGCATTGATGGCCGTCAGCCTGGGGGTGCTGACGGTACGTCGCCAGCCCGGCTGGCAGTCCGACTATGCCACTGCAGCGGGCGAGCGGCGCAGTCTGGTGCTGGAGGACGGTTCCCTGCTGGAACTCAATACCCGTACGGCTGTCGATATCCGGTTCGATGCGCGGCAGCGGCTGGTCTGGCTGCATGAAGGCGAAATCCTGGTCCGGACGGGGCCTGATGCGCTTGCCGGTGGCATCCACAGACCCTTTCGGGTGGGGACGCCGCAGGGCAGCGTGCTGGCACTGGGGACGCGCTTCAGCGTGCGTTTGCTCGATGGGGATGCGGTGCAGGTTGCTGTCTTCGAAAAGGCGGTCGAGGTTGAACCTGTGGCCGACATGGCCCGGCCAGTGCGGGTCGAAGCGCGCCAGCAGACCCGCTGGTCGCAGCGGCAGGCCGAGCCTGTGCAGCCGGTTGCCGACAACCTGGATGCCTGGACACGCGGCATCCTGGCCGTCGTGGACATGCGAATGGCCGATTTCCTGGAGGAAATCGGTCGCTACCATGCGGGCTATATCAGTTGCGATGCGGCGGTGGCTGACCTGCGCGTCACCGGCAGCTATCGGCTGGATGACGTGGCGCTGTCGCTGCAGAGCCTGGCCGGCTCGCATCCGGTACAGGTACGTTTTTTGAGTCGCTATCTGGTGCGGGTGTCGTCCATCGCCTGAGGCGGGGTCGATATTTTTTGCCCAGGGGGTTTGTGTTTCGAAGGCTTCGTTCGGCTAAGAGACAGGAGCGATGCACAGGCATCGCATGTCCGGGAACATCACAGGAAGCTGTAATGCAAATCAAGCACGGAAATATTTCCAGAAAGGAAGAGGCGTCGGTTGCGGGGACGCCGCACAGGGCACCGCAGTGGGTTGGCACGTTATTGTGGAGCGCGCTCGTGATCGGTGGCCTGTGCAGTGCCAGCCTGCCGGTGCGGGCACAGGCGGTTGCGGCACAGGCTATCCAGGATTACCGGATCGCGGCAGGCCCGCTGGGGCAGGTGCTGGCCGAGTTCGCCGCACAGGCAGGGGTGACGCTGTCCACCGATGCGGCACTGACGCGCGGCCTGCAAAGCCCAGGCCTGGCGGGGGGCTTCACTGTCGAGGCGGGATTTGCCCGGCTGCTGGAAGGCACGCGGCTGGAGGCGCTGCGCAATGCCCAGGGGCAATATGTCCTGGTCGCGCCGGCCAGTCTGCAGCCGGTGATCGTGACCTCGACGCGTACCGAGCATGACTTGATGGATATTCCGCTGTCGGTCAGTGTGGTGGGGGGCGAGGACTTCACCCGCATGCCCAACAGCAATGTCGGTGATCAGTTGCTCGCCATCCCGGGGGTACAGCTCGGCGGGGCCAATGTGGCAGGTGACCGGCGTATCATGATCCGTGGCCATTCTGCCGGTGCGACGCTGATCCTGGTCGATGGCATACGCCAGCCCGAGATCCGCAATACGGCGGGTGCCGGCTTTACCATCAACACGGCTGATATCGAGCGTATCGAGGTGATCAAGGGGCCGGCGTCGGTGCTGTATGGCTCCGATGCGATCGGAGGTGTCATCAACATCATTACCAAGAAAGGCGGGCCGGAGCCACTGGGCGGCAGCATCGGCCTGATCGCCGACTCCTCGACCGACAGCTTCGATCCTCGCCTGTCGCTGTATGGCAGCAGCCACGGCCTGTACTACCGGGTCACGGGCAGTGGCCTGAATGCCGACGACCGCAAGGCTGGCGACAACGTCACCCTCTTCAACAGCAGCTACCGGCAGCGCAGCGTGCGTGGGCTGGTCGGCTACGAGTGGGACAACGGTTCGTTGCAGTTCACGGCCGAGCGTTTCCGGGGCAGCAACAACTACACCCCTGTCATCGCCGATGCCGATGGCCGCTACCGGCCTGCCGATCCGGCCGAGCGCACCACGATCTCGGAAGTCCCCAAAAATGACCGGGATGCCTATGTGCTGGCGCTGGACATGCGCGATCTTGGGGAGAATCTGGTGGGCCTGAAGTCCAATGTCTACTACCAGAAGCTGGACAAGGGATTCGACTATTACAGCTACAGGACCGGTGTCTACAGCGGCCGCCATCTATACCGGCACGAAGCCTGGGGCGGTTCGCTGCAGACCGATTGGGCGATGTTCGACGATCATCTGCTGTCGGTGGGCCTGGATTTCGATCATATCCGCATGGACAAGCATGACTACCTGCCCGTACACAATGTTTCCGAGGGGGTATTGCGCACGACCGCGCTGTTTGCCCAGGATGAATGGAGCCTGACGCCCGACCTGACCTTTACGGCAGGCGTGCGCCAGACCTGGATCCGGACTTCCCTGGATCGCGATACCGCCAATCCGGACCGGGTTGACAGCAAGAGCTATTCGAACGTCGTGAGCAGCATGGGGCTGGTGTATCGGGGGATCGAGGACGTGGCCTTGCGTGCCCTGTTCTCGCAGGGCTTCAAGGCACCGAACCTGACCCAGATGATGATCGGCTCAGGGGTGATCATTCCCAATCCCGACCTGAAACCGGAAAAATCAAACAATTTCGAACTGGGCGCGCGCTATTCCGGGCAGGACCTGAATGTCGATTTCACGCTTTACCACAGCACCTTTCGCAACGGTATTCTCAATGAGATCGTCTCGACCGGGCCGACCCGCTGGCAGGCCTACAACGTGGACCGGGCGCGCAGCTGGGGGGCAGAGCTGGCTGCCGACTATACCTTTGGGCGCAGCGGCTTTTCGGTCTACGGCAACCTGAACCTGCTGCGTTATGAAACGGAAGACAAGAACGGCTTCAAGACGCGCCACAGCAGCCGCTCGCCAGCCTGGGGTACGCTGGGCGTGGGTTGGGAAAAGCCCCTCAGCGGCGGACGAACCCTGTTTGCCGACTTCAATGCCATGGCCGGCAAGGGGGCCTATACGCTGCAGGCCAATGGCAACGTCAAGGACCGCACCAATTCCTGGTACACGCTCAATACCACGGTGGGCCTCGCCGGAGGCAAGGAGCATGAGTACAGCGTAACGCTCAGCCTGCGTAACCTGCTGGATCGCAGCTACCAGATCGCCAGCCCGTTCAGTCCGTCAAGCCCGCTGCCGGAGCCCGGCTTCCATGCGGTGCTGGGGGTGAATGTCGCGTTCTAGGCGGGATGGATTACCCGGCACAGCAGGTACAGGGGGCCGGGCAGACATGAAAAAACGGCACGGGAGCGACCCGTGCCGTTTTTTTGCATGTACGCGATGCCGGCCGAAGCCGGCACCGTGCTCAGGCGGAAGGGACTTAGAAGTCCATGCCACCCATGCCGCCCATGCCGCCGCCGGGCATGGCGGGAGCGGGCTTGTCTTCAGGCAGCTCGGCGATGGCAGCTTCGGCCGTCAGCAGCAGGCTGGCGATCGAGGCGGCGTTCTGCAGGGCGGTGCGGGTGACCTTGGTCGGGTCCAGCACGCCTTGCTCAACCAGGTCACCGTACTCGCCGGTGGCTGCGTTGTAGCCGTAGTTGCCCTTGTTGGCCAGCACGTTGTTGACCACCACGCTGGCTTCTTCGCCGGCGTTCTGGACAATGGTACGCAGGGGCGATTCGACAGCACGCAGGATCAGTTGGATACCGGCGTTCTGGTCGGCGGTGTCGCCCTTCAGGTTGGCAATGGCTTGCTTGGCGCGCAGCAGGGCTACGCCGCCGCCGGCGACCACGCCTTCTTCAACGGCTGCACGGGTGGCGTGCAGGGCGTCTTCGACACGTGCCTTCTTTTCCTTCATTTCGACTTCGGTGGCAGCACCGACGCGGATCACGGCAACACCGCCGGCCAGCTTGGCCACGCGCTCTTGCAGCTTTTCACGGTCGTAGTCGGAAGTGGCTTCCTCGATTTGCGTGCGGATCTGCTTGACGCGGGCTTCGATGTTCTTGCCATCGCCGGCACCGTCGATGACCGTGGTGTTTTCCTTGGCCACTTCGATGCGCTTGGCCTGGCCCAGCTCGGCCAGGGTTGCCTTCTCGAGCGACAGGCCGGTCTCTTCGGAGATCACCGTACCGCCGGTCAGGATGGCGATGTCTTCCAGCATCTGCTTGCGACGGTCGCCGAAGCCGGGAGCCTTGACGGCCACGGTCTTCAGGATGCCACGGATGTTGTTGACCACCAGGGTTGCCAGGGCTTCGCCTTCGACGTCTTCGGCGATGATCAGCAGCGGACGGCTGGACTTGGCCACTTGCTCGAGCACCGGCAGCAGGTCGCGGATGTTGCTGATCTTCTTGTCGAAGATCAGGATGAACGGGTCATCCAGGGCGGCAACTTGCTTGTCGGGGTTGTTGATGAAGTAGGGCGACAGGTAGCCGCGGTCGAACTGCATGCCTTCGACCACATCCAGTTCGTCTTCCAGCGACTTGCCGTCTTCGACGGTGATGACGCCTTCCTTGCCGACCTTGTCCATCGCGTCAGCGATGATCTGGCCGATGGTGGCGTCAGCATTGGCGGAGATCGAACCGACCTGGGCGATTTCCTTGCTGGTGGTGATGGGCTTGGACAGGTTCTTCAGCTCGGCGACGGCAGCGGCGACAGCCTTGTCGATGCCGCGCTTGAGGTCGATGGGGTTGAAGCCGGCGGCCACGTACTTGAGGCCTTCCTGGACGATCGACTGGGCCAGCACGGTTGCCGTGGTGGTGCCGTCACCGGCGTTGTCGTTGGTCTTGGATGCGACGTCCTTGACCAGTTGCGCGCCGATGTTCTCGAAGCGATCCTTCAGTTCGATTTCCTTGGCGACGGAGACACCGTCCTTGGTCACGGTCGGGGCACCGAACGAGCGCTCCAGCACCACGTTGCGGCCCTTGGGGCCCAGGGTCGTCTTGACGGCGTTGGCCAGGATGTTGACGCCATTGACGATACGGCTACGGCTTTCATCGCCGAACAGGACTTGCTTAGCAGCCATGTTGAATTCCTTGCAGTAATACGTTTATCGGGAGATCGCGCCAGAAGGGCGCGCTGTCTCGGTATGCCGGACGAGATTACTCGACGACGGCGAGGATTTCTTCTTCGCGGATGACCAGGACTTCCTGGCCGTCAACCTTGACGGTCTGGCCGGCATACTTGCCGAACAGGACCTTGTCGCCGACCTTCAGGTCGACCGGCTGGAGCTTGCCGTCTTCGGTGCGCTTGCCCGGGCCGACAGCGATGACTTCACCCTGATCGGGCTTTTCAGCGGCATTTTCGGGGATAACGATACCGGAGGCAGTGGTGCGCTCGTTGTCCAGGCGCTTGATGATCACGCGATCATGCAGGGGACGCAGGGCCATGGATAAACTCCTGTGATGGTGAAGAAAATGAAATAATGACCGGATTGTCAGGAGCAGGGAGTGTTTAGCACTCACCTGCATCGAGTGCTAATTATAGGGACGAAAACCGACGCTTCAAGAGCGTTGACGCATTTTGTTACCAATGTCCATGCCACGTCAGAAAACCGAGCGATCTCAAAAGGTTGCTGCTCCTCCCATACCGGACGTGGTGCGTCTGAGCCGCAGTCCGTGGATGCGATTCTGCTATGGCGTGCTGGCGGTGATCTGCATTGTGCTGGCGATCATCGGTGCCATCCTGCCGGGCATGCCGACCACGGTTTTCCTGCTGGCGGCCGCCTGGGCTGCGGCGCGATGCTCGCCCCGGCTGTACGCCTGGCTCTGGCATCATCCGCTGCTGGGGCCATCGCTCTGGAACTGGCATGCCGGTCGCAAGGTGTCGCGGCGCGCCAAGTGGATGGCGGGCATCTGCATGAGCCTCAGTGCCGTGGTGATGTTCTACAACATTCCGCAGACCTGGCTGGCCGTCACGCTTACGCTGGTGATGCTGTGCGTGCTGGTCTGGCTGGTGCGCCGTCCCGAACCCTCGGCAGACTGAGAGGGCGCGCGCTGTCCGGGCAGGAGCAGCGTTTTGTCATGACTTGCTGTCGGATGCCTGCATGGCCGGTGCCGCGTGTATCCGGTTGCGCCCTGCGTGCTTGGCGGCATACAGCGCCGTATCGGCTCTCTGGACCACGCTGCCCAGTGGTTCGTTGTCGCGAGTTTCCGTGATGCCGCCGCTGATGGTCAGGGACAGTTGCTGTTCGCCGGCCTGCAGGGGCTGCTGTGCCAGACTGAGACGGATACGTTCGGCCAGCGCCAGCGCGCCCTCCTGGCTGCAGCCGTTCAGCAGCAGCACGAATTCTTCTCCACCCCAGCGGCAGACGGCATCACCATCGCGCATGTGCTGCCGTATGCGATCCACGAGGTGCCGCAGCGCCATGTCCCCCGCCGGATGACCGTGCCGGTCATTGATCTGCTTGAAATGATCCACGTCGAGTACCAGGATGGAGAGTGGCACACCACGTCGCTGGCATTCGTCGCGCAGCCTGGCATGCATTTCCTCGGCGCTGCGCCTGTTAAGTGCCTCGGTCAGCGGATCGACGCTGGCCTGGCGGGTCAAGCGGCGCTGGTAGCGGCCCTGGGTGAGCAGGCTGATGGCCAGTACCAGCAGCGTAATGGCAGCAGCAATCGCCACGTTGACCAGGAAGGTCCGGAAAATGGCATCGTGCGAAGGCGTGACATGTTCCTCCACGATCAGGTACCAGTCGAATTCGGGCACCAGGCGGGCATTGATGTAGACCCTTTCTCCATCCTTTACGATGCTGTAGCTGCCGGAAGGCGAGGACAGCAGGCGAGCGGCCAGGGGTTGCATGCCAGGCTGTGCCTGGAGTGGCTGGCCGATCGTCTCCAGGCTGGCACTGCCCAGGACGATGCGGCCATTTCGATCAGTGAAGTAGATGGTACGCTGGTAGCGCTGCTGATAGCTGTCGATCAGTGCCCGGACCTGCTCCAGCGGCAGGCCGACACCCGTGACGCCGATCAGCCTGTTCTGGTAGTCGAACACCTTGTGGTCGATGAGAATATCGAATTTTCCAGGGCGCTCGGGATCTTCGCCGACCGTCACCAGATAGGATTGGGCTGCCGGTAGTGCCTTGACCTGTTCGTACCAGGCATAGCGTGGGCTGTGCACGTCGATGACGTGGCTGTCGTCGTCTGGCAAGTAGAGTTGGCGCGTACGATCCAGCACGAAAAACGCCACCACCGTGCCGAAGCGACGATCGATTTCAGCCAGGTAACGCTGCATGGGCGCGGTGTCAGGCGCGTCTTGCAATGCCCAGTCGCGTACGAAGGTGTCATGGGCCATCAACGAGGCGACAAAGATCGGCTGTACCAGATCGCGCTGGATATGCGAATAGACGTTATCACTGGTCAGTGGCAGTGAATTTTCCTCGATCTGGCGGTTGATCGAGCGCTGGGCAACGTAATAGCTGCTCCAGCTCATGAGAAAGAACACCACAAACAGGGCGCTGCAGAAGAGCCAGAGTGTCCGGGTCCGGATTCGAGAAAGCGGCTGAAGACGTGGCATGTGGTTTTTCATCATAAAAAAACCGCCTTGCGGCGGTTTTGTACGTCTGTCGTACTGAAGAGCGACTGCCTCAGCGATCCATGCCCGGCACGGTGGCGAAGAAGCCGCCGTCGACATGGGTGATTTCGCCGGTGATGCCCGCAGCCAGGTCGGACAGCAGGAAGGCGGCCGTGTTGCCGACATCCTCGATGGTCACGTTGCGGCGCAGCGGTGCGTAGGTCTCGACGAACTTGAAGATCAGGTTGAAGTCCTTGATCCCTGCCGCGGCCAGCGTCTTGATCGGGCCGGCCGAGATGCCGTTGGCGCGGATGCCCTGGGGGCCGAGGGCCGCTGCCAGGTAGCGTACGCTGGCTTCGAGCGAGGCCTTGGCCAGGCCCATGGTGTTGTAGTGCGGCACGACCTTTTCGGCACCCAGGTAGCTGAGCGTCAGCACCGAGGAGGGGCGACCCTGCAGCATGGGCAGCAGCGCCTTGGTCAGGGCCGGGAAGCTGTAGGCCGAGATATCGTGGGCAATACGGAAGTTCTCGCGCGACAGGCCGTCGAGAAAGGTGCCGGCGATGGCTTCGCGCGGTGCGAAACCGATGGCGTGCACCAGACCGTCGAGTCCGTCCCAGCGGGCCGACAGATCGCGAACCAGATCCTCGATCTGGTTGTCTTCACCGACATCACAGGGGAGGACGATGTTGCTGCCGAAGTCGGCGGCGAGTTCTTCCACGCGCTCCTTGAAGCGGTCGCCCGCGTAGGTGAAGGCGAGCTCTGCGCCTTGCTCGTGGCAGGATTTCGCGATCCCGTAGGCGATGGAGCGATTGGAGATGACGCCTGTGATCAGGAGACGTTTGCCGGCAAGAAAGCCCATGCTGGAGTTCCTTTTTCGTACTTGCTATCAGATTACGGAAGTCGGCATTCTATCAGCCGTTTGCGGTTTAGCCACGGATTCGTGTGCCTGGAATGCGTAAACGGGCACCAATCCGCAGGTTATTGCCCTTGATGTTGTTGAGCGAACGCAGATTTTCGACGGTCGTGCCGTACTGGCGCGCCAGTCCGAACAGGGTGTCGCCACTGCGCACCTGGTGGTAGCGGGTATTGCTGCCCGAGGTGCTGCGCGTGGTGCCGGCCGGTACGGCGACCGGCTCGAGCGAGGCCAGTTGAGCCTGACCCTGGGACGGCACCAGCAGGGCCCGTCCACCGGCGCTGTTCTCGCGCCGTCCGAGATCGTTGATTTCGCGCAGTTGGGCGACCGTGATGCCGAATTTTCGGGCGATGCTGGCCAGGGTTTCGGTGCGCTTGCTCTGGTAGGTCTGCCAGGAGGTGAGGGCCCCCTGGTGGGCGGCGAGGTTGCTTTCGAAGATCGGTGCACGATCGATGGGCAGCAGCAGCGTGGGCTGGTGGCGACCGAGGATGACCGGACGGTTGTAGGAAGGATTCAGCGCCTGGAACTCGTCGAGCGGCATTTCCGCGAAGCGGGCGGCCAGCGCGATATCGATATCGCGCTGCTTGCGGATGGTGACGAAGTAGGGCTCGTTCTGGACCTCGGGCAGCGCGATGGCATAGCGCTCGGGGTCGGAAATGATGTTCTTGATGGCCTGCAGCTTTGGAATGTAGTTGCGGGTTTCATCGGGCATGGTCAGCGACATGTAGTCGGTCGGCTGGTCCAGTGCGACGTTCTTTTCCATGGCCCGGCGAACGGCACCTTCGCCCCAGTTGTAGGAGGCCAGCGCCAGATACCAGTCGCCCTGGAAGTCAAACAGGTACTCGAGGTAATCGAGCGCGGCATTGGTGGAGGCGATCGGGTCGCGCCGCTCGTCGCGCCACCAGTCCTGCTGCAGCTTGAAGTTCTTGCCGGTACTGGGGATGAATTGCCACAGTCCTGCGGCCTTGGCGCGCGAATAGGCGGCCGGGTTGTAGGCACTTTCGACAAAGGGCAGCAGGGCCAGTTCGGTGGGCAGGCCGCGGCGGTTGATTTCCTCGACGATGTGGAACAGGAACTTGCCTGCCCGTTGCGCCATCATCTGGACCGACTCCGGGCGGGCGGCGTAGTACTGCGTCCACTGTTCGACCAGCGGGGTGTCCAGGTTGGGAATGGCGTAGCCGCGCCGGATCCGGTCCCAGATGTCGGCGGCCGGATTCGTGAGGTCAATGGTGCGGGAGGTGTCGGTGGCGATCAGGCGGCCGGTGCTGGTCTGGGTCACGTGCGCGCGCAGGACGCGCTCGCTGCCCGCATCGGCGTTGCCATCGGTACGCTGGACGCTGGCACAGCCGGAAAGCAGTGCCGCACAGCCCAGCAGGCCGCAGGCAATCAGTCGGGAAAAAAGGGAAAGGTGCATCATGGGTGCTTCATTTGTACTGGTTTTTCCATTCGCGCAGGGCAGCAAAAACCTCGACTTCGCTGTCCAGGGCATGGCCCGCCCAGAGGCGGGCTGCCTGCTGGATGGCCGGTTCTCCGGTGCGCAGGAATGGGTTGATGGCAAGCTCCCGCGCCAGCGGCACGGGCAGGGTGGGCAGGCCTTGCTCGCGCAGGTGCGCGGCACGTTGCTGCCAGTCTTGCAGGGCGTCGTTGCCAGGATCGACGGCCCTTGCCCATTTCAGATTGGACAGGGTGTATTCGTGTGCACAGCAGACCAGTGTGTCGCCGGGCAGGTTGGTAAATTGCGTGAGCGAGGCCAGCATCTGCGCCGGCGTGCCTTCGAACAGTCGCCCGCAGCCGCCGGAGAAAAGGGTGTCGCCGCAGAAAAGCAGTGCGGGGCCCTGGTCGGGCCTGGCCAGGTAGGCGACATGCCCGACCGTGTGGCCGGGTACGTCGTAAACGATACAGTCCAGGCCTGTCGCAGCGAGCGTGAACCGGCTGCCGCCCTGGACGCGTATGTCACAGCGAGGCAGGGATTCCCTGGCCGGCCCATACACAGGGATGCGGCTGTCGTGTGACAATTCGGTCACGCCGCCGACATGGTCATGGTGGTGGTGTGTCAGTAGAATGGCGGACAGTTGCAGCCCATGCTCGTCGAGCGCCCGCTGCACGGGCGCTGCTTCGCCCGGATCGATCACCACGGCGTGGCGTCCCGCATGCCACAACCATATATAGTTGTCGGACAGCGCGGGCAAGGCCAGCAGGTGAGGATGGGCAAAGGTATTCATCAAGAGGAAACGGTGTGACGGCAGGCAGCGAACCCCCTATTGTAAATCTGACGGCGTGGTTCGACACGCCACCCGGCCGCTATGCCCTGGAATGGGAGCAGCGGCAGATCGACGATATCGTCGCGGATGTGTTCGGCTTCCAGGCTGCGCAGATCGGCCTGCCAGGGTTCGATACCCTGCAGAATAACCGGATTTCAGGCAAAACGGTGGTCGTGGCCGACTGGGACGGCCTGTCGGGTGCCTCGTCTGACGCAGGCTTGCTGGTGGCACGGCCCGAGGCCCTGCCATTCGACAGCCAGAGCCTGGACCTGCTGGTGCTGCCGCATACGCTCGAATGGGCCGAGGATCCCCATGCGGTCCTGCGCGAGGCCGAGCGGGTACTGATGCCGGAAGGGCGCATCGTCGTGACCGGCTTCAATCCGTGGAGCCTGTGGGGCATGGCCTCCTGGCTGCCGTTCGGGACCTATTTGCCGCAGCAGAGCGCGCGGCTGGTTTCGCTGCTGCGGCTGCGGGACTGGTTCAAGCTGCTGTCGTTCGAGGCTGGCAAGGGGCGGCTGGGCTGTTTTGCGCCGGGCTGCCGCTCGGAACGCTGGCTGCAGCGCTGGCGTTTTCTCGATGCGGCCGGCGAACGCTGGTGGGCTCCCGGCGGTGGCGTCTATGCCGTGTCTGCAGTCAAGCGGGTGGGGGGCATGACGCTGGTGACGCCTGCCTGGAAACGCAAGCGGCGTCGACGCACGGTGCGGCGCGCAGTACCGGTGGCTTCCTCGACGCGGGGGGCACAATAATGAGTACGCAGACAACGGGCCAGGATGCTGCCAGCAAGGTCGATATCTGGACCGATGGTGCCTGCAAGGGCAATCCGGGGCCGGGTGGATGGGGCGCATTGCTGCGCTATGGGGCACACGAAAAAACCCTCTATGGCGGCGAACTCGATACGACCAACAACCGGATGGAGCTGCTGGCGGTGATCGAGGCATTGGGTGCGCTGCGGCGGCGCTGCGCAGTGGTGCTGCATACGGACTCCCGTTATGTGCAGCAGGGCATGACCGAATGGTTGCCCAACTGGAAGCGGCGCGGCTGGAAAACCGCCGACAAGAAACCGGTCAAGAATGTCGATCTCTGGCAGCGGCTGGACGAGCAGGTTGCCCGTCATGATGTGCGCTGGCAGTGGGTCAAGGGGCATGCCGGCGACCCGGGCAACGAACGTGCCGACCAGTTGGCCAACCAGGGGGTCGACGTGGCACTGGGGCGTGCGCCCGGACATGCCGGATAGCCTGTGATTGCTGCTAAAGTGCAGTTTGCGGAATGATTTGAATATTCATGAAAAAACATACCTTATGGGGCCTGGCCGTCGTTGTGGCCCTGGCAGTCGGTGTCGCACTGGGCATCCGGTTCGCGCCTGACGGCTCCGCTGTGACGGATGCCGTCACCGTTGCCGGGCAACCTGCCGCTTCGGCACCTGTCCGACAGGCTCCCGTCACGGTACGGGTGGTGCCGGTCAGCAGCCAGGACTTCACCCAGCGCCTGACGGCCGTGGGCAGCCTGCGCGCCGATGAATCAGTGGTGCTGCGGCCTGAAGTGGCGGGCCGGGTCCAGTTCATCGGTTTTCGCGAAGGGCAGCCAGTCGAGAAAGGGCAGGTCCTGTTCCGGCTCGATGATGCCACGGCGCGTGCCGAACTGGCCCAGGCCGATGCGGCTCTGGCCCTGGCTCGCAGCCAGCATGGCCGGGCCCGCGAACTGAGCCGGCAGGGCTTTGTCAGCCAGCAGGCGCTCGACGATGCCGCCAGCCAGCTCAGGGTGCAGCAGGCTGCGCTCGAGGCAACGCGCGTCCGGCTCGACAAGACGGTGCTGCGTGCCCCGTTCGACGGCGTGATCGGCCTGCGCAGTGTCTCGGTGGGCGATTACGTGACGGCAGGCCAGGATCTGGTGGCACTGCAGGCGCTGAACCCGCTCAAACTCGATTTCAAGGTGCCCGAGCAATATCTGGCCCATGTGGCCGAAGGCCAGCAACTCGATATACAGGTCGATGCCTTGCCGGGGCAGACCCGTACGGGTCGCGTCTTTGCCATCAGTCCAACCGTGGATGCCAATGGTCGCTCCGTGTGGTTGCGCGCCGAGGTCGAGAATGGCGATGGTGCCCTGCGGCCCGGCCTGTTTGCCCGTGTGGCGCTGTTGCTGTCGTCCTACCAGGGGCTGGCCGTGCCCGAGGCGGCGCTGGCCCCTTCGGGCGACGGCCAATATGTCTATGTGGTTGCGGATGACGAGGCACGCCAGGTCGCCGTCACGCTGGGGCAGCGCCGCGACGGCATGGTCGAGGTGTCCGGCGACCTGGTGTCCGGCGATGCCGTGATCGTGGCCGGATTGCAGCGCATCAGTGATGGTGCGCCTGTGCGTGTACAGGCGCGCGAATGAAGATTTCCGAAATCTGCATCCGCCGCCCGGTGTTTGCCACCGTGCTGACGCTGGCCATCGTGCTGATCGGCCTGATTTCCTATTCGCGGCTGACCGTGCGGGAGTATCCTCAGATCGACGAACCGATCGTTTCGGTGCGCACCGACTACAAGGGGGCGTCCGCCGAGGTGGTCGAGTCGCAGGTCACCAAACCGCTTGAAGACCAGTTGGCAGGTATCGAGGGCGTCAATGTCATGACCTCGCGCAGCCGTTCCGAGCGCAGCTTCATCGATGTGCGCTTCGATCTGTCGCGCGATCCCGATGCGGCCGCTGCCGAAGTGCGCGACAAGGTTTCGCGGGCCCGCCGTTTCCTGCCCGATGAAATCGACGAGCCGATCATCGGCAAGGTCGAGGCCGATTCGCAGCCGGTGATCTATATCTCGGTACAGTCCGGTGTGCTGTCCACTGTCGATGCCTCGGATTATCTGCATCGCTACGTCAAGACGCGGCTGTCCGTGCTGCCGGGGGCAGCCGAGGTGCGAGTGTTCGGCGAGCGCCTGCCGGCCATGCGTGTGTACGTCGATCGCGACAAGCTGGCAGGTTATGACCTGACCGTGCAGGATGTGCAGAATGCGCTTTCCAGCCAGAATGTCGAGATTCCTGCCGGTCGCATCGAGTCGGTCAATCGCGAGTTCTCGGTGGTGTCGTCCACGGACCTGCGCACGCCCGAACAGTTCCGCGATGTGGTACTCGCCAACGCCGGTGGCTATCTGGTGCGCCTGGGCGATGTCGCCGATGTGGAAATCGGCCCGGCCGACGAGCGTGTGCTGTCGCGCTTCAATGGCCAGGCGGCACTCAATATCGGCGTCATGAAGCAATCCACTGCCAACCCGCTGGACCTGTCCAAGGCGGTGCGGGCCGAGGTGGAGGCAATCAATACCAACCTGCCGGAAGGCATGCTGCTGACCGTGTCCTACGACACGTCCGTCTTCATCGAAGAGTCCATCGCGGCGGTCTATGCGACGATCCTGGAGGCCATCGCGCTGGTGGTGCTGGTGATTTTCTTCTTCCTGCGCAGTGTGCGGGCCAGCCTTATTCCCATCGTGACCATCCCGGTGTCACTGGTGGGGGCCTGTGCGCTGATGTATCTGTTCGGGTTCTCGATCAATACGCTGACACTGCTGGCCATGGTACTGGCCATCGGCCTGGTGGTCGATGATGCCATCGTCATGCTCGAGAACATCTATCGCCATATCGAAGAGGGCGTGCCGCGCATCCAGGCTGCCATCATGGGGGCGCGCGAGATCGGTTTTGCGGTGGTGGCCATGACCCTGACCCTGGTCACGGTCTATGCGCCGCTGGCCTTCGCCACCGGCCGGACCGGCCGGCTGTTCATCGAGTTCGCCCTGGCGCTGGCCGGGGCTGTACTGGTGTCGGGCTTCGTGGCACTGACCCTGACGCCGATGATGTGCGCGGCGCTGTTGCGCCATTCGACCCGGCAGAATCGCCTGCAGGCCTGGATCGGCCGGTGGATGGATAGCTGGAACGACCTGTATCGGCGCTGGCTGACCGCTGCACTGGCCGCACGTGGCTGGATCGTCGTGGCGGGGGTGCTGGTGTCGCTGGCTGGTGGCTGGCTGTTCACGCACATCAAGAGCGAACTGTCGCCGGTCGAGGACCGGGGCGTGGTGTTCGGTTCGGTCACGGCTCCTGAAGGTGCCACGCTCAAGTACACCCTCGACAGTCTGCTGGAAGTGGAGGACCTGTATCGCGAGATTCCCGAAGGGGAGAGCTACCGGGTGATCGCGGGCTTTCCGACCGTCTCCAACGGCATGGCCATCCTCAATCTCAAGCCGTGGAGCGAGCGCGAGGCGCGCCAGCAGGACATTGCCTCGGGCCTGCGGTCGGAAGTGTCCGAGCTGCCGGGGGCGCGCATCTATATCAACAACCCGCCGTCGTTCGGGTTGCGGGCCAGTTCGCGGCCCATCGAATTCATCGTCATGAGCCAGGCTTCCTATCCCGAACTGGCCCGCATGGTCGATGGTTTCATGGGTGAGCTGTCACGCTATCCCGGACTGATCAACCTTGAAAGCGATCTGCGCCTGAATACCCCCGAGCTGCGCGTCGAGGTCGATCGCGACAAGCTGGCCGATGTCGGCGTCGATGTCGCCACGGTTGGCCGTACCCTCGAAACCATGCTGGGCGGGCGCCAGATCACCCGCTACAAGGATGATGGTGAACAGTTCGACGTGATTGTCCAGGTCAAGCCGCTGGAGCGGGCGCGGCCAGACGATATCTCCGGGATCTATGTGCGTACCCGCGAGGGGGGCATGGTGCAGCTGGACAACCTGCTGGCTGTGCGCGAAGGCGTCTCGGCGCAGTCGCTCAATCACTTCAACCGGCTGCGGGCAGCCAAGATCGAGGCAGCCGTCGCGCCGGGCTATTCAATGGGCGAGGTGCTGGCCGAAATGGATCGCCTGGCGCAAATCCACCTGCCGGCCACCGTGCAGACCGACCTCGATGGCCAGTCGCGGGAGTTCCGTGATTCGTCCGGCAGCATCTACCTGGCGTTCGCGATGGCGCTGGCCTTCATCTATCTGGTGCTGGCTGCACAGTTCGAAAGCTGGCGCAGCCCGTTGATCATCATGCTGTCGGTGCCCTTGTCGATGACCGGTGCCCTGCTGGCGCTCTGGCTCAGCGGCGGGTCGCTGTCGATCTACAGCCAGATCGGCCTGATCACGCTGGTGGGGCTGATCACCAAGCACGGCATCCTGATTGTCGAGTTCGCCAACCAGTTGCGTGATCAGGGGCATGAATTGTTCGATGCCGTGATCGAGGCCAGCGTCATGCGGCTGCGCCCCATCCTGATGACCACCGGTGCCATGGTGCTGGGTACGGTACCGCTGGCGCTGGCGGCCGGTGCCGGTGCCGAATCGCGCCAGCAGATCGGCTGGGTGATCGTGGGTGGCCTGACGCTGGGTACAATCCTGACCTTGTTCGTGGTGCCGGCAGTCTATACCCTGATCGCACCGCGCCGCAGCCATATCGAAGCAACCATGGAGTCATGATGCGACAGATCATCCTCGATACCGAAACCACGGGTCTCGAACCCTCCCAGGGACATCGCATCATCGAAATCGGTGCGGTGGAAATGGTCAATCGCCGTTTTACCC
Source organism: Corticimicrobacter sp. (assembly GCF_040137905.1). Classification (NCBI taxonomy): domain Bacteria; kingdom Pseudomonadati; phylum Pseudomonadota; class Betaproteobacteria; order Burkholderiales; family Alcaligenaceae; genus Corticimicrobacter; species Corticimicrobacter sp. The sequence continues at coordinate 8,010 of NZ_JBEFDG010000092.1, read as the reverse complement.
GCAACGATTTCCACCAGTACCTGAATCCGGATCGCGACAGTGATCCTGGTGCGCTGGCCGTGCACGGACTGACCACCGATTTTCTGTCCGACAAGCCGCGCTTTGAAGATGTGGTGGATGACTTCATTGATTTCGTCAGCGATGCCGAGCTGATCATCCACAACGCCGACTTCGATACCCGTTTCATCGACGCCGAACTGGCTCGCCTGGGGCGCGGCAAGCTGATTGATCATTGCCTGCGCATCACCGATTCGCTCAAGGTGGCTCGCGAGATGCATCCGGGCAAGCGCAACTCGCTGGATGCGCTGTGCGACCGCTACGAAATTTCCAACGCACACCGTACCCTGCACGGCGCGCTGCTCGATTCGCAGTTGCTGGGCGAGGTCTGGCTGGCCATGACGCGTGGCCAGAATTCGCTGGTGATCGATATCGATGATGCCGGTGCCGACGCGGGTGCGGCTGGCCTGCGGGTCGGCAGCCTTGATCTGTCGTCGTTGCGGGTGTTGCCGGCCAATGCCGAGGAACTGGCTGCGCACGAAGCCTACCTGGCCGAGCTGGACAAGGCCGTGGGCGGCGAGTGTACCTGGCGCAGTTTGCCGTCAGCGCAGGTCTGACGGCGCTGGCCCGTCATGGGCCAGATCTTCTTTGCCGATACTCAGTCGCCGGTACGTGAGAACAGGGCCAACTGATTCCAGTAATCCAGGCCTAGCAGATATTGGTCGCCCAGCGGCTTGAACTCGAAATCCCCGCCTTTGTTGTGCTGCATGCGGATCAGGCCGTCTTCCTGGCGTGCCTGCATGGTGATGAAGCCGTCACCGTCCTTGACGATGCCATCCGCACCGAAAATCAGTTCGCGCACGGCACCCACGGGGGCCGTGAACGTACCTTGGGGCAGGCTGGCCGGAGCGGGTTGTGCCAACAGCTCAGGGGTCAGTTTGGACAGGCTTGCTGCAATTGCGCAGGCATCGCTGTCGCCGATGGGTGCGTTGCAGGTATGTTGCACGATCTCGCGCACGTCCAGATAGCGACCCGCGTTCCAGGCTTCAGCCGCGACCGTATTGCAGACACTGGCTGAAATGCCATTCAGGCAGGCGTTGCGCAGCGAGGCAATGGCTGCGTCGGGCAGGGGGTCCGACTTGCCGAACAGGCTGGATTCGATGCCGGCTGCTTCACGGTAGGCATCGGGCAGCCGTTTGCAGGCAAATGCCATGCCGCTGTTGCACATCGATTCCAGTTCCTGCAGGGAGGTTGCGCCGTATGCCTCCAGGCAGGTCATCAGGTCGCTTTTCCAGCACAATGGCCAGACCTTGGTTTCGGGGAACTGAGTGGGGGCGGCGCAGGGTGCCGCTTCCTGAAGGCTGTAGACGAAGTCGAATCCCACGTCGATGGACTTGCCGTCCGCAGGGAGTTTGTACGTGTCGCCGCCGTCGAGATCAATATTGAAATAGGACAGTTTGTCGCCTTCGATGGCGTAGTAGAGCAGCTCAGGGCTGCCCAGGCCGGTTTTCTGGATCAGGTTGCTGCTCAGGACACGGATCTGGTAGCTGGTGTCAGGGCTTTTGTAGACTCCGCATTCAAGCGCTGTCTGGGCTTGGGCGGCCGACGACAGGCCCAGGAACAGGGACGAGGCCAGCAGGAGGGATTTGGCAGAACGTGAAAGCAAGGCGGTCATGGGTTGAAGCTTATGTATGAAAAACGCGGCCTGTGCAACATGCCCAGGCCTTGACAGCATAGTGCGAAAGGCAACGGCAGGATTCGACCAGAAAACCGGCATCTGGGCAGGTGTTCCCGCTTGCACAAGAATTTCTGGTGTGCTATAGTTTCTTTCTTATCTGGGCAGTTAGCTCAGTGGTAGAGCACTGCCTTCACACGGCAGGGGTCACAAGTTCGAACCTTGTACTGCCCACCAGATACAAAAAAAGCCTCGGTCAATGCCGAGGCTTTTTGCTTTTCCATGCCTGCCAAGGCCTGTCAGCCGCCGGTCTGGTCAAGATCCTCGGTGATGCGGCTCAGCGCGGCGGATTGGGTCAGCGAACTGTCGACGACGATGCCCATGATCTCGGTCACCCTGTGTGTGGAATCGACAATATCGCGCATGGTGGTGCCGGCAGCCTGGACATGGACTGCGCCACTGCGGACCTGTTCTACCGAGGTGTTGATCAGGCCCTTGATTTCCTTGGCTGCCGAGGCGCTGTTGAGTGCCAGGTTGCGGACCTCGGAGGCTACCACGGCAAAGCCCCGTCCCTGTTCTCCGGCACGCGCCGCCTCCACTGCGGCATTGAGTGCCAGGATATTGGTCTGGAAGGCAATGCCGTCCATAACGCCGATGATGTCCGAGATGCGGCGCGAGCTTTCCGTGATGGCCCCCATGGTATTGACGACTTCCGTCACGGTCTGCCCGCCCATTTCGGCCACTTCCGAGGCGGCGCGCGCCAGTTCGTTTGCGCGCGTGGCCTGTTCTGCATTCTCGGTCAGGTCGCGCACCGCTTCCCGCAAGGTCTGTGCCGCCTGCACCCGGGCGGTAATGTCGGTGGCGAACTTGACGACCTTGAAGGGCTGGCCGTCCGGATCGAGGATGGCGTTGTAGCTGGCTTCTATCCAGATCGGCTGGCCATCCCGGCCGATGCGCAGGTAGCGCCCGGTTTCGTAGGCTCCTGCGCCCAGGCGACGCCAGAATTCGCGGTAGCGTGGGCTGTTCCTTTCTGCCTCGGGGACGAATATGCTGTGGTGACGCCCGACGATTTCGTGTTCCTGGTAGCCGGTTGCCTGCAGGAATAGCGGGTTGGCGCGCAGGATGGTGCCATCCAGGCCGAACTCGATGATGGCCTGGACCTTGGAGATGGCGGCAAGCTGCCCTTCGGCATCGGCCATGCGGCGTTGCTGCAGCGTGATGTCGGTGGCGTATTTGATGACCTTGACGGGTTGCCCGTCGTTGTCGAGTATGGAGGTATAGCTGGCCTGCAGCCATACTTCGCGCCCGTCGCGTGCCACCCGACGATAGCGTCCACAGTCGTTTTCCCCGGCGGCCAGCTTGCGCCAGAATCCCAGATAGACCGGGGAGGTGCGTATCTCGGGCTCGACAAACATGGCGTGGTGCTTGCCTTGTATTTCGCCCAGGCTGTACCCCATGGTATTTAGAAAATTGTCGTTGGCATTCAGGATGATGCCGTCCAGCGAGAACTCTATGACTGCCTGGGATCTGTGGATGGCAGCGATCTGGCCTTCCATGTTGCGCCGATCAAGGCCGGTTGATGAGGGAAAAATGCGATCCAGAATGCCCTGCGCCATGGCTTCCTCCGTCGGATGATGTGGCACTGCTGAGGCTGGAGAGTGAGATGCTGGGGTCTGCTCTGATGCGTGCGGTGCCCATGCGCCATGCCGCCAGTCGAGGCCGGTGAGAAAGCGGGACGGCAATATCTTGCCACGTTATTTCAATGTTTGAAAGACCTGTCTGCGTTCGACATTGGTCGCAAAAGGTGTGCCACGAGATTCCGAAGGAGCAGGAACCGTATCCAGTCTTTTCCATCCTTGTGGACGCTGCACCCAGATCCGATAGCCTTGACGTGTGTCCGCGAGGCGTGCCGCCAGATGCAGCCCATCCTGTTGTCGCAATAATGCGGGAGAGGATGCCAACTTTTCGCCGAGCCGATGTGCCACGCCGGCCGAGATGACCCAGAGCGCATCCTGGTCGGTGCCTCTGACGGCGATTGTGCTGGTGTTGTGCATATCCAGTGCAACAGCGGGCGAGCCTCTGTAGGCCACACCAAGGTCAGTGACCTGCTTCTGGTCGTCCAGGGTGAGTGTGAGGCGCAGCAGATGCTGGCTGGCTTGGTCGCGAAAGTAGAGTTCAATGGCACCCTGCGCATTGCGCAGGGCTGCCAGTCCGCCATTGCTGGCAGGGGTGTCGAGGCGTTGCCATGGCTGCCATTCGAGGCTGTTGGGAGCTGTCTGGTGCAATACGAAAAGTGCACCCGCCCGATCCTGGGCGAAAACAGCCAGACGCCCGGACTGGTCACGGACCAGGGCCATTTCTGTCCGGATATGAGCCAGTGGCGGCAAGGTCGCAGCCTCGCGCCAGCGATGGCTGCGTTCACGGGTTTCGGTCCAGCGAATTTGTCCCTGGTGATCCAGGGCAACCAGTGCCGGCGTGCCTTCCTGGCTCATGGCGGGCGGGTGGCTCTGGGCAAAGCCGGCGAGGCGTTGCCAGCCATGCCAGGCGTGGGTACTGTCTGAGTCGTTGCCCCAGAGCTGGCCCTGGGCATCCAGTGCCAGGATGCCGGTCGAATTATCTGGATACCGGACGCTCATGGGGTGGGCAATGGGGCGTCCGCCCAGCGACTGCCATTGACCGGTGGCAGATTGCCACACATGGGGGGTGTTGTCGTACTGGTTCGTGCCCAGCAGTTGCAGCGATCCGGCGGTGCCCGGCAACAGGCTGGCGGTGCCGTCCGGTGGCGTGACATAGTAGATGCGGGCCACCCAGGCGGCAGTGGGGCCGGCCGGGCTGTTGCAGTCGGGGCCGGCCGGGCAATAACGATTGTCCTGCCAGGCATAGCGCCGGAAAATGTCGGTTTTGCGTGCGGTTTCGCTATCGGACAGGTTGGCCTGACGCTCCTGCGTGGGATAGTTCACATAACCGATCCGGGCGTAGGGGCCGGGAGCCAGCAGGGTGGCCTCGCGGGTCAGTCGTGCGCTGGAGATATGATCTGGATGGTCGTGTCCGCTGCAGCGCCAGCACAGTCTGGCATAGGGGATGGCGACGGAGTCATCCATGTGCCGGATGACGGTGGGTGCATATTCACGGATCAGTTGCGCAAGCGTGTCGACCAACCCCTGGCGTGTATAGGTTGATGGAGGCAGGGCCAGGGTGGCCACGCTCTGGCCTGGGATCGATTCTGCCTGGCTCAGTGGGGTCAGGCTGCCCCAGCCTTTGCCTAGCCAGGGGTCGGTCAATCGCATGTGCCAGAGTTGTATGCGGGGATCGGATTCGAGCGTGAAGCTGGCGAATGGACGGCCAGCGACGGTCTCCAGTTGCATCGACCAGTTGTCCGGTGCGCCTGCCATGCGGGCGTAGGCTGCCCGTACGCCGCTTTCACGGCTGCGCATGTAGGGGGCACCGTCATTGCGCTCGCTGGCGGTCATATACAGTGTACGCACGCAGCCGCCTGCAGCAAGGGTGGCGTCGATATCCGGATTCATGAACAGCAGGTCGTCATCCATGTGAGCGACGACGACCAGGTCGCGTATGCCATGACAGTCAGCAGGCGGAGTCTCTGCCGCAAAGGCTGCACCATGAAGCCAGGTGCCGCAGAGCCAGATCAGGGTGTTGACCAGGGAGCGACGGGCAGAAGTCGGAATCATGATGTGCGTGCGGCAGAGGCAACGGATTGGGCCGAAGGGGCGGCGCTTACTATAGCGCCGTTACCGGCGTCTGGTAAAAAAGTGCGAAGAAATGCCGTTATCAAGGGCCTACATACATGACTCGCAACAGGAGCATCAATGGACGTCAATACTTTGCTGAACAGGCTGGTCATGTCTGCGACCAGGCAGCAGGAGGCGGCAGGTCAGCGGCTGGGCTCGGTGGCGAATGAGGCCGATGGCCGGGCCGGGCAGGCGATGGCAGGGGCCGGCCAGGCTGGGGCCGTTCACATATCCGGCAGTGGGCAGGCGTTGTATGCCAGCAACCGGGCCAGGCAGACGGCTGATAATGGCGATGATATCGACTCGAGCAGCCTGCCGGATGAAATCAAGCAGATGCTCAAAATGATCCGGGAAATCAAGGCGCGACTACGTGAAAAACAGCAGGAATTGGTTGCGGTGATGGCCGATCAGGCGCTGGGTGATGATGAGCGCAAGGCCCGTATGGCAGCCATTCAGATGACCATTGGTTCGCTCTCTGGTGCGTTGGTCAGTGCAACGGTCACGCTCAACAAGCTCATGAACAGCATGAGTCTGAACGATACGCAGAAAACGGAAGTGATGAAACTGATGTCGAAATAAATCGTTTCATTGTGAAATTATGATGCTTTATTTGAAATAATGTTAGCAAATATTAATTAAAGCGGGGGGAAACCGCGCCAGTTCGCCTGATTGTCGCTGGTTGCAGAACACTATCATGTGCGCCTGTGCCCTTTGCCGGTCGGGCCTTGATGATGCAGCCGGTTGACCGGATCCAAGATTCAACCATCGGAAAGTCCATGTTTCATTCGATTCGCAATCAGCTCATTCTGCTGTGCATCGCCATTACGGCGGTGTCGCTGATTATCCTGGCCTCTGTTTCGTTTCTGCTGGTACGCGACGATACGATAGAGTCGATAGACAGCGGCCTCTGGCGTATAACCCGCAACTCGGCGCACGAGCTCTCCGAGCAGGTCAAGTCCAAGCAGCGTATTGTCTCTTCACTCAAATACGGTGCGACACAGCCTGATCCCGAACTCTTTGTTCGCACAGTCAAGGATGCCGGCGGTTTTGACGATACCTATATCGTGTATGCGGATGGTTCCCATCTGTTCCTGCACGACATGCCGGCCGGGTACGATGGCACGCAGCGCCCCTGGTACAAGCAGGGTGCGGCAGCCAACGGCAACGTCGTTACGCCGATTTATGTCGATGCCACCACGGGCAAACTGTGCATCAGCCTGGTGGAAGCCTTTCGTGTCAACGGGCAGGTGGCCGGAGTCTTCGGTGCGGATTTGCTCCTGGACAGCATTGCGGCTGCGGTGGGGCTGATCAGGCCTACGGATTCCAGCCTGGCCTTCATGATCGATGGCAGTGGCAATATCTTCGCGCATCCCGATGCGGCGCTGGCGCTCAAGCCGCTGACCACGCTCACACCGGATCTGACGCTGGCACGCGTGCAGGATATGGTGCGCTCCGGCGAGACCGGACTGGTGCGATTTGGCGGCATCCAGCAGCGCCTGTTTGCAGCGCCCGTGGCCGGTACGGACTGGACGCTGATCGTGGCGGTGGATCACGTGCAGGCCATGAGCGCAGTCAGCAAGCTGGTCAATGCCTCGGTCGGCGTGACCCTGCTGTGTCTGGTGCTGGCAACCTTGCTGCTGGTCTATGCTGTCCGGCACCGGCTGCGCGGCCTGAGCCGGGTGCGCGATGCGCTCGAGGATATCGCCTCGGGGGAGGGCGATCTGACGCGTCGCCTGCCTGCTACAGGCAAGGACGAACTGTCGCAGATATCCGGAGCCTTCAACCATTTTGTCGGCAAGATCGCGGCCGTGATGCGTGATATCCGTTCGTCGGCAGAGTCGGTGCGTCATGCCAGCGAAGAAATCGCCAGCGGCTCGGCGGATCTGTCCAGCCGCACCGAGCAGCAGGCCAGCTCGCTGGAGGAAACGGCGGCTGCGATGGAAGAGCTGACTGCCACCGTGCGACAGAACGCCGAGAATGCCCAGCAGGCCACGGGCCTGGCGCAGCAGGCATCGGAAGTGGCAGGCCACGGTGGTGATCTGGTCAAGAACGTCGTCACGACCATGGATGGCATCGATGCCTCTGCGCGCAAGGTGGTGGATATCATCAGCGTGATCGATGGCATTGCCTTCCAGACCAATATTCTGGCGCTCAATGCTGCCGTCGAGGCAGCCCGGGCTGGTGAGCAAGGGCGCGGCTTTGCCGTGGTGGCTGGCGAGGTGCGCACGCTGGCCCAGCGCAGTGCCACGGCGGCACGCGAGATCAAGCAATTGATCGAGGCCTCGGTCCAGCAGATTTCCGCAGGCAGCGAGCTGGTGCACCAGGCGGGCGATACCATGGACCAGATCGTCGGTAGCGTGGCGCGGGTCACGACCATCGTTGGCGAAATCAACGTGGCCAGCCGCGAGCAGCAGACCGGCATCACAGAGGTTGGCCATGCCGTGGCCCAGATGGATCGCGGCACCCAGGAAAATGCCGCACTGGTCGAGGAGTCGGCCGCTGCGGCGCAGATGCTGCGTGATCAGGCGGCGCATCTGGCCCAGGTGGTCGGCAGCTTCCAGCTCGACGAGCATGGTGCGGCACCTGCCG
>NZ_JBEFDG010000091.1:0-1476 GCF_040137905.1 Corticimicrobacter sp. | reverse complement strand
CCGGTGCGCGCTATGTGGGCAGCAGCTATGGCGACACGCTCAATACCATGCATAACCAGGCCTCGACGCTGGTCGATCTGGCAGTCAGCTATGACTTGGGTCTGCGCAATGCATCGCTCAAGGGTTGGTTTGCGAGCCTGAACGTGCAAAACGTGGCCGACAAGGAGGTCGCAGTGTGCAACAGCGGCTATTGCTATCTGGGCATCGGTCGGCAGATCGTGGGCAGCCTGCGCTATCGCTGGTAAGGCCAATCCAGGCACGTTTTCGAGGTGTGCAGGAATGGATCAAGGGGGTCACCAATTCTCATTGGTGACCCCTGGACTTTCCACCCTCACCACGGTGTCAGTTGCCAGCCATCCGGGCTTGCCTGCAGGCGGTCAGTCAATGCCAGGTTGTTCATGAACACTTCATCATGCGACACCACGACCAGCGCTCCTTGGTAGCTGCACAACATGGCTTCGAGTGCCTGCATGGTCGCGATATCGAGGTGGTTGCTGGGCTCGTCCAGCAACAGCAGAGACGGAGGGGGAAGGCGGTAGAGCAGGCAGGCCAGTGCTGCCTTCAGGCGCTCTCCACCGCTCAGCAAGCCTGGCGGTACGGTCAGAGCGTGTGCGTCCAGACCGACCTGTGCCAGTCGCATGCGTAGCGTGCTTTCGTCGATACCCATATCGCACGCGCGCAACTGCTCCAGAATCGGGATGTCATTTTCCAGAATCGTCAGGCGCTGGTCCAGGTAGGCGCTGCCGGGCATGACCCTGACGGAGCCTGACAGGGGAGCGAGGTGCCCGGCCAGCACTTTGAGCAGCGTCGATTTGCCGCTGCCGTTGGCTCCGCTGATGCCGATGCGTTGCTGGTTGCCCAGGATGAGGTTGACAGGCGGACTGCGATCCGCAACGAAGGGCAACTGTACATCTTCCAGTACCGCCGCCTGTCGCGGAGTCGCCTGAATGGCGGGTGGTGCGAAGAGGGTGATCGGGCTATCTTTTTCTACCTGCGCAGCGGCTTCACGCACATCACGGGCAAGCTGCGCGCGGATGGCGGCATGTTGCTGCTGCAGCTTGCCGGTCGAGAGTTCGCTGCGTGCCTTCTGGCGGTCCAGCAGGATTTTGGCCTGGTTGGCGTCTTTCCCCTGGCGGTTGCCTTGCGCTTGCTTGCGCGCCTGCCGCTCGCGTTGCGCGCTCATGGTCTGTTCCCTGCGCTGGCGCTCTGTCTTGCAGTGCGCCAGTTGTTGCAGGGCCTGCTGCCTTTCCTGGGCCTTGGCCTCGGCATAGAACGTGTAATTGCCGCCATGGCTGCGCAAGCCCAGTTCAGACAATTCCACGATACGCTCCATGTTCTGCAGCAACTGCCGGTCGTGACTAATGACCAGCAGACCGCCTGGCCAATCCTGCAACTGTGTCTCCAGTATTTGGCGGCTTGGGCGGTCCAGATGGTTGCTGGGTTCGTCCAGGATGAGAAAGTCTGCGTTCGACAGCA
>NZ_JBEFDG010000090.1:0-20018 GCF_040137905.1 Corticimicrobacter sp. | reverse complement strand
GCCAGCCTTCCTCTTGATGATGCTTTACTGCCGGCACCCGTGCTGGTGGTTGAGGATGATGCGCTCATGCGTCAGCGATTGTCCAGAGTGCTGGGCGACATTGGCTATGCCGAGGATGCGGTGGTTTTTTCGGTGAATCTGGCTGACGCACAGGCGTATGTTCGCAGGCAGCCCGTGGCGATGGTGTTGGTTGATCTGGGGTTGCCGGATGGCAACGGCATTGAGCTGATCCATGAGTTGCGCATGGCAGATCCCGCACTGTGGATACTCGTGATCTCGGCCTGGAGTACCGAGGAGGCTATTCTCGGTGCTCTGCGGGCAGGGGCCACAGGGTATGTGCTCAAGGAGCGCAATGATCTGGAGGTGAGCCTGTCGATTCGCAGTGTGCTGCGTGGTGGTGCGCCGATCGATCCCTTCATTGCCCGTCGTATCCTTGCCTTGCTGCCAGCCGGGCCGTTGCAAAAACCAGTTGGCGCAAATGAGGCCGAAGTGCTCAGTGCCCGTGAGAGTGAGATTCTGCAATGGGTTTCCAACGGGCTGAGCAATCGGGAAATCGCCGAGCAATTGTCTATTTCCCGCTATACCGTCGAATGTCATATCAAACGGATTTATCGCAAGCTGGCGGTGTCCTCGCGTACTCGCGCGGTCAGCGCCGCCCGGCAACGCGGTTTATTGTCCTGACGCTGCTGCTCCTGCTGCTGTTTTGGTATGCACACCCGGTACAGGCGGGTTGCCAGCCGACAATCACCCGTGTCATGGTGGCTCCCGAGCAGGACTACGAGGGGCGGCGGCCTGTCGAGGGCTGGCAGCCGGTGAGTCTGCCGGATCTGTGGCAGCGCCACTGGCCCGGTTTTGTGGGGCCAGTATGGTATCGGCTGGATTGGCAGGCTGAGTGTCCGGGGGAGCCGCTTGCATTGAATGTCGATCGGATGGTCATGGCCGGCGAGGTGTGGCTCAATGACGATCTGATCTGGCGCGATGCAAGTCTGGTCGAGCCCTTGTCGCGTAGCTGGAATCTGCCGCGTTATTGGCTGTTGCCGTCTTCCGGGCTGCAGCCTGTCAATACCCTGTGGGTGCGTCTGGTGGGGTCGGAGCATGCCGCGCCGGGTCTGGGGACTGTGCGCCTGGGACCTGTCGCACAGATCTTGCCAGAGTATCGCCAGCAGTTACTGCTGCAGCGTGAGATCGTTGCGATCAGTCTGCTGGTTTCCCTGGGACTGGGGGGGCTGTTTTTGACGTTCTGGCTGTTTCGTCGCCAGGAGCGCACCTTCGGCTGGTTTGCATTGACTGCGCTGCTGTGGTCGTTTGGCCTCAGTAATTTGTTGGTGACATCATCCTGGCCTTTCCCCAACGGCGAGGTTTGGGATCGATTGAGTCTGGTAGCGTTGGTGCTGTATTGTCCTGCATTCTGTATGTTTCTTTGGACATTTATCTCCAGGCCCTTGCCGCGTCTGGAAAAGGGCTTATGGGCGGGGGCGATTCTTTTCTGTGTCGTCGTGGTGCTGGCCCCGAAGATGTACCTTGGCGGGTTGCAACTGATGAATGCTTTTGGGTTCAGGGCAGTCATGTTTGCCGCCGGCTTGCAACTGCTGTGGCATGCTTGCCGTAAACAGGAAACCTACCTGATTGTGCTGGGCGCGTGCACGGCGCTACTGTCGGTCTATGAGTTTCTGGCTTTTACGGGTGCTTTTGGGCTTGAGTGGGTGTATGTCGTGCTGGCGTCACCTGTGATGTCTGTGGTGATGTTCCTGGTTCTGGCCATGCGCTTCTCCAGCAGCCTGCGCCGCATCGAGCGTTTCAACGATGAGTTGCAGGCAACGGTGGACAGTACACGAACAGAGCTGACAGATACGCTGCAGCGCGAGTATTTACTGGAAACCGACAATATTCGCCTCAATGAGCGCCTGCGGTTGACACATGATCTGCATGACAGCCTGGGCAGCTCGCTGATGCGCTCGATTACCCGCATGGAACATGGTGATGGGCTCAATGATGACCAGTTCCTGTCTGTGCTGAAAACGCTGCGCAGCGATTTGCGGGATGTGATCGACGGCTCGGCTGCCGTGCCTGTCTGGCAGTCTCCGCAGGAGTGGCTGGCACCGTTGCGGCGACAGTTCATCGACCTGCTTGCTGACCTGGGAATCGAGTCGCACTGGAGTTTGCCGGACGATTGGCCTGGTACGTTCACGCCGCAGCAGTTGCTGGCCCTGATGCGTTTTCTCGAAGAGGCCCTGACCAACGTGCTCAAGCATGCTCGTGCGACTCGGCTGGACGTCGGTGTCAGTACCGGAGGGGGCGGTAGCCTGAGCCTGTGGGTACGCGACAATGGGTGTGGCTTCGATGTGAATAGCGTGTTGACAATGGGGGCAGGTGTCGGGATGAGCAGCATGCGGATGCGCATCGAACGCATGGGGGGGCACTTGCTGATCGAGTCTCGCCCTGCTGACACGCTGCTGATGGCTACCATTCGCGGTGCGGCGCTCGCGCCGGATGAGGTCGTGCCAAAGCCTGCGCAGGCGAACTGATACAATCCGCCGCAACCCCGCCGGACGCCCGGCAAAAGGATGGAAGTCGTGGATATTGTATTGATTCTATTGGTGATTGCCCTGGCGTGGCAGGTGCTGCGCGTGCGTTACCAGCGTATGCATATCACTCTGCTGGGTGGGCATCTGGCCAATCTGCAACTTGAGCGCCATATGGAAACGCTCACGCAGGGCTATACCCGAGCCATCCATGAGGCGTCCGAGTCGCGCCAGCTCCAGGTGCTGGAGACGTTCGCACCGACAGAGCGGTCGGTGGCCGCGCAGTTGCAGACACTGGCCAATGCCATGCAGAAGGAAAGCGCGGAAGCGGCCAGCATGGGAACCTTTGCCTTGTGTATTCCCTATGCCGAGCGGTTCATGCCGTCGGCGGTGCGTGATTTCCGCAAGCTGTTGCAGATCCATGCCGTCGGCCTGCGCCATGCGGTCGACAACGAGGCTGGATGGGATCCGAAGGCGCGTGCCTTTCACCTTTCTGCCGAGCTGTATCTGTTCCAGCACAGTTGCCACTGGTACTGCAAGTCGCGCACCGTGGCAGATGCGCGGCTGATGGTGCGGCACCAGGTCAAGCACGAGAAAGTGCTGGAGTCCGTGTCGGAAGTGACCCGGTCGGCATACCAGCGCTGGCTGCAGGGAAACTGACCGGGCAGCGCTTCCGGGGCGGCGTGTCCTAACGATACGAAAACGTCACGGTCGCCACTGCCCGGACCTCGCCTGCCTTCATCGTTTGCGCCGTCCTGACGTACTGGGCCTGCAGGCTGGTTCTCAGCAAGAGGCCTATGTTGCTGGGGGCGGAGCCGATATACCACTGGTTGGTATTGCCGACGGCGGAAGAGTCCGGGCCCATGCTGATGGGTGTGCTGCTGCCGTCGCGGAACATCTGTATGCCGATACCCTGAGCAATGCCGTCGCCGCTGCCGGGGCTGAGATAGTTCTTCGTGCTGCCCGGATCGTTGTTGTCGGTCATGGTGGCATACAGCGAAATGCCGGCCGGACAACTGAGGTTCAGGTTGATGGCGTTGGACGCACCCACACTGGACGGAGCCGAGCCTATTGCCACGTTGGCGAAATCGTTGACCGATACGGGCGGCAGGGTCATGGTATAGGCATTGGCACCGTGCAGGGTGCAGGTGATGGCATTGATGTCGAAAGTGGCATTGGCCTGGATGTAGGCACCACCTTCGACATTGCCATTGGCCGTCTCCACGTAGAAATTCGCCAACTGCGTATACGGCATGTTGTAGGTGCCGCTCTGCAGGCGACCGGTCGCGACGAAAACGACCTGAATGTTGAAACCCATGGTGACGGTGGGCGAGCCGCTGTAGGTCGGCGTATTGCCTTGTGCCTGCAGGGGCTGGTAGTCGTAGCTCTTGCGGTCCGAGATGCCGATGGCGTAGCCGATGCCGGCGATGCCGGTTTCGAATACCGGATAGGTCTTGCCGCCGGACTGGTAGAACACGCCGGGCACCACAGGCCGGGCGGGCGTGGCCCAGGAGCGGACCATGCGGCACTGGGCATTGCTGTTGCCATCGAAGATCCGCCCTTCGGGCTTGCTTTCGTTGCCGATCTGCTGGCCGATGGTGTTGGCGTCGGCACCAGCGCTGAGCGACTGTACGCCCAGGTTGGCCGTCAGGTTGCTGGTCTGGCAGTAGGTCGCGCCCCAACTGGCCAGCGGCAACAGCAGCAGGCCGGAGCACAGAGTGCGCGATGCGGTGCGCAGCAGGCGGGTTCGCAGGCGTGATGTCATGGAAGTCTCTTTTTCTGGAATCAGGAAAGGGATGCCGTGTTCTGCTGGCCAGGCAGGGACAGGCACTGGACACGCTGCCGGGCGAAAGGCAGGCTGCTGTCGTGTTGAGCCGGGGGCGCATACTGGATGCGGCACTGGCTGGCGGCGTCGCTGCCCCAGATCACCTGGAGGTCGGTTGCCTCCTCGAGGCCGCGCACGAAGATGCGGCCACCCTGGCCAACCTGGGCGATGCTCAGGCCGTCCGGGTTGCGAACATCCGCGCCCATCGGTGGGGCCTGGCCGTTATCGAGGCGGGCATCCATGAGGACGGCGCGGCCGCTGCGGGTTTCGTACTCGAGCATGACGATGGCACCGGCCGTGGGCGCGACATTCTGCGAACTGCCAAGAATCTCGACATCCAGCGAGGATCCCTTGGGGTCGATCGAGACGCTGTTGTTGCGGTAGGGGATCAGGTTGCTGGCGACCCCATAGCCGGAGCCATCGATCAGGCTGCCGTTGTCGCCATTGATACTGGCACCTGTGGCACCGGGGGCATGCAGGATGGCGAAGGTATCCCCCTGGTTGCGCACGAAGTTGACGCCGCCTGCATGGGCGACCACGCTGCCGTTCAGGCTCAGGCTGCCCTGGCGCGTGCCCTGGCTGCCGACGCTGGCGCTGGCACCGACCTGCGTGTAGCGGCCATCGTACTGCACTGAGCCGCCGGTATTGTTGTCATGGCCGCCGTCGTAGTCCTGGTAGGTGTTGTAGATGCTGTACGACAACTGGCGACGTTCGCCGGCACTGCCGTGCAGGTTGGCCATTACGGAAGCGTTGCCGTGGCTGGAACGGGTCACCGACGTACTGAGCGTGGGCGCGTTGTTGCGGCCCAGGGGAATGTTCAGGCTGAGCATGGTCTGGGTCTCGCTGGCAGACAGACCGGAGTTGAAGCGGCTGACGTTGAGGTTCATGCTGCCCCAGCCGAAACCCTTGTTGTAGCCCACCTGATAGGTCGTGTTGCTTTTCTGGCTGGCGTTCCAGTAGTCCTGGGTCGAGCCGCTGACGTAGAGTGTGCCGTAATTGCCCAGTGGCTGGTTGATGGTGGCCTGGAAACGGTGGCGCTGCGGATAGGGGGAGTTGCCGTAGTAGCTGTTGTCCGAGCCGAAGCTGCCGCCACCGCCGTCGAGCGTGTAGGTATTGCGGGTGCCGCCGGGATTGCGGGCACGCGCAAAGTCGGCCAGGCTCAGATAGCCGCTGCTGGAGAAGCGGTAGGCGGCCAGTGTCAGGTTGGTGTTGGTGCTGTTGACCAGCTTGCTGAAACTGATGCGGTAGCTCTGCCCACTCATGCTGCCGCCGGCATTCAGCCAACTGGTGGGCAGGTTGCTGGCATGCGAGTGGGTGGCGTCCAGGGCGAAGGCACCCAGGCGGGTATTGAAGGCCAGGCCCAACTGTCCGGCCAGGTAGTGTTCAGCCGCGATGGTACCGCCATAGGCCGACACCAGATTGGTCAGGCCACGCTGGTAGGTGCCTTGCACGAAGCTGGGCAGCGAGTCGAGGTTGCGGTCGCGATAGCGGCCGGCCGTCAGGCTGTAGCGCGACAGGCCGGGGCGCAGCAACTGGGCGACCGAAGCGTAGGGCACGGTAAAGCGCTTGGTCTGGCCACTGGCTTCGGTCACGACCACATCGAGGTCACCGGCATAGCCGGTGTTGTAGAGATCGTCGATGACGAACGGGCCGGGTGGCACGGAGGTTTCGTAGATCTGGTTGCCATCCTGGAACACACTGACACGGGCATTGCTGTCGGCCACGCCCTGGATCAGCGGGGCGAAGCCGGTGAGCGAGTCGGGCAGCATGCGGTCATCGCTGTTGATCTGGATACCGGTGTACGGCACGCTGTTGAACAGCGTGTTCTGGGTGTATGACTGTCCGATGGTCAGCTGCGAACGCCATGGGGCGATATCGCGCTGTACGTAGGTGCTGACATTCTGGTAGCGGCTGCCGGCGAACGAATCGTGCGAGTAGGAGGCGTTGTAGCGCAGGCGCCAGGCCCCCAGGTTCATCCCGGCATTGAAGTTGCCGAAAAAGTTGTTCTGAGAGTCGAAGTGCCGGTACTCGGAGCGGTAGGCGTTCAGGTTGTAGTTCAGAAAGCCGGCGTTGATGCCTTGTTCCCATTTGTCCGGGGCCACGTAGCCGCGCGCATGGCGTGAGACGTAGGCCTGCGGAATCGAAATGTTCAGCGTCAGGTCGGACACGGAGGGGACTGCCTGGAAATCGGGAATCAGCCCGGCGGCATCGAAGCAGGCCGCGTCGCCGGCGGTGAGCTGGCGCTGGGCCTCGGCACTGTCGGGCAGGGCGGCGAGATTCAGGCTCCATTGGCTGACCTGTGTCGGGCTGAAACACAGGTCGGCGTTCTCGCCGTCCGGACGTGCGATGGCGCGGATGTTCTCGGGGCCCAGCCATTCACCGTTGACGAACAGATCGTAGCGCTGCGTGCCGGCTTGCAGGACATTGCCCTGCCTGAAGCGCGACAGGTCGATATCCTGTCCTTCACTGCCGCGCAGGAAGCGGGGATCGAATTCGATCGGCGCAGCCGCCTGGAGATTGCCGGCATGGGCCAGCAGCGCCAGGGCCAGGCACAGGGGGCGCAAGGCCAGCCCGGGCGTCAGCGTGTGGCAGGCAAACGGCGAGGATGAGCGCGTCGATGGATGCATGTCGGACGAACCTCTGGCTGCGAAACGAAAGTCATGGAACCGGCTGGATACTGTCTGGCTTTCCTGCTGGCACGGTGGGTCAGGCCGTGGCCTGGGCGCTTCAGGGGGTGACGGGACTGCTGTCCTGGATCAGCGCGCCGAAATCGTTGATCCAGTTGAAGTCGACGCGCGCCGGCTGGCGGGGTAACTGACCGGCCAGGCCGGGGATGGGCAGGCTGCTGGTGGCACCGGGGGCGATCATGTCACCCTCGATGCGATATTGCCTGCTGTCGACATCAAGCGTGATGCCGTTGAATGACACGTGGTAGGCGCTGGGGTTGCGCACCTGCAGGGCCGGTTTGCCATCGACCTGCGCAAAGGACCATTGCAGTTGTCCTGCGGCCTCGCGGGCGTTGCCGGGCAGGCCGACTGGTCGATAGAACAGCTTGAGCCGGGTCCGGTAGGCAAGCTGCATGTAGGACGCAGCTTCGGCTTCCTGCGGCATCGGCGGGATGTCGAGCAGATTGAAGTAGAACAGGGACTCCCTGTCCTGGGGCAACTGGGTGTCACCCGGTACGAAAATGACGCGGAACGTCTGTCCGCTGTTGCCTTCGAGCCGGATGAGCGGGGGGGTGACGACAAAAGGTGCCTGGCTTTCTTCGGCGCGGATGGCCGGATCGCCCTCGTCGACCCAGACCTGGACCAGGGCTGGCGTGCTGCCCGGGTTTTCGGTACGGACCGTGATTTCCTGGTTCTGGGCCGGGTAGATCAGTCGCGTACCGTTGATGATCACATTGGCCTGCACGGCCTGGGGCATGGCGATGACCATGCCGGCCAGGGTGGTCAGTGCGACGAGGAATTTCCGGATCTGCATGGGTCGGTTCCTGGAGTGACTGAACCCGGAAAGGATGCCCGGGCACCATGTTTGCCTGCTTAGTTGTAGTTCATCGACATTTCGATGTACGACGACACCGCACCCGACTGGACGTTGCCATTGGGCGAGTAGTACTGCGCGTAAAGCGTCATGCTGCCTTTGCCACCGTCGATATTGTAGCTGGGTGTATCCGTGTTGAGGTTCAGAACCTGTGCGGACCCGTCGAGCAGTTGCAGTTCCACGTTGGCGGCGGCATCGGTGGTCGCCAAGTTGCGGAGGGTACCGGCTGGCGTGACGTTGACGCTGCTGGCTTCGAAGTTGACCGTGGCCGTGGTTTCGGCTTCGCAGTTGCTGATCGACAGGGTCAGCGGCGTGCGACCGGCGTAGGAACCCGCCGTATTCAGGCTGCTGGTGCTCAGTGTCGGCAGGTTGATGGTCTTGTTCAGCGGGCTGTTGGCGGTATCGATCTGGCAGGTGCTGGAGGTCAGCTGGCCGTTGATGTCGATACGGACATCGTAGGCCATGGCCGTGCCGGTGAAGGCCGTGGCGGCGATGGCGGAGGCGAGAGCAGCGATCTTGAGTTTCATGTGAGGTTCCTTGCGTCTGTTGGAAAGAGCGGAAGACCTCGGTTGGCCCCGCCGTGTTGATTTCCCTCATGAATCGGGATGGCTTTATTGTGCGGGGGGCGTGGTCGCGGATATATGGGATGAATCCCAATTTTGGGCAGGGAATGTCAAGAAAACAGCAGGGATGGGAACTGGTACTTGTCCGAAACCCGTGTGCTGGGAGCCGGTTCGCTGGATTGACCGATTCAGTCGATCGGATCGGACATGTCCAGGTGTTTGCCCGAACGGACCAGCGCTTCGAGTTCCGACGCTGCAATCGGCCGGCTGAAGAAATAGCCCTGGATCTCGTCGCAGTGATGCTGGCGCAGGATGCGGCAATGTTCGCGGGTTTCCACGCCCTCGGCGATCACGTTGAGCCGCAGGTTGTGCGCCAGGGCGATGACGGCGCGCACGATGGTTTCGTCTTCTGCGTGGGTCAGCATGTTGCGCACGAAGGACTGGTCGATTTTCAGGGTATCGACCGGCAGGTTTTTCAGGTAGCTGAGGTTGGAATAGCCGGTGCCGAAGTCATCGATGGATAGCCTGACGCCGGCTTGCTTGAGCTGGGCCAGCGTGACGATCATGCTTTCGATATCCTGTGCGATCAGGCTTTCGGTCAGCTCCAGCTCGAGCAGCTCCGGTGCCAGGCCGGTTTCCTCGAGCATGTCGAGGGTCCACTGGGCCAGGTTCTGGTGCAGCAGCTGACCCATGGAAATATTGACCGAAACGGCCAGCGGCGGCAGGCCGGCGTCGGCCCAGGCCTTGGCCTGCCGGCAGGCCGTGCGCAGTACCCAGTCGCTGATGGGGATGATCAGGCCGGACTCTTCCGCCACGGGAATGAACTGGCTGGGCGGCACCATGCCCAGCGTCGGGTGCTGCCAGCGCAGCAGGGCTTCGCAGCCGATGATGCGGCCGTGGTGCAGGCTGACCTTGGGCTGGTAGACCAGGTGCAGTTGTCCAGCCGATGCCGCATTGCGCAGATCGGCTTCCAGCGTGACCCGTTGCTGGGCCATCCGGTTCATCGTGGCATTGAAGCTGGCATAGGTATTGCGGCCCAGGTGCTTGGCCTGGTACATCGCCTGGTCGGCATGCTTGATCAGCGTTTCCGGATCATTTCCGTCGCGAGGGCAGATGCTCAGCCCGATACTGCCGGACAGATGGATCTCCCTGCCGTTGACCGTGATGGGCTGGCGGATGGCTTCGATGATCCGGCCGGCCTGGACAGCGGCCGCTTCGGGATGGGGCAGGTTGCCCAGCAGGATCAGGAATTCATCGCCACCATGCCGTGCCACAGTGTCATGGGCACCGAGCAGGGGGGCCAGCCGGGCCCCGACGGCTTTCAGCACGGCATCGCCAAAGGGGTGTCCATAGGCATCATTGATGATCTTGAAGCGGTCAAGGTCCAGCAGCAGAATGGCTTGTGATATGCCTGTCTCTGCCGCACGGGTCACGGCTTCGCCAAGACGCTCCTGCAGCAGCAGGCGATTGGGCAGGTCGGTCAGGGCATCGTGCGTAGCCAGATGCTGCATGCGTGCTTCGGCAATCTTGCGCTTCGAGATATCCAGACCCAGACCGACGAAACCACGTTCGCCATCGTGCATGAAGCGTGCGCCTGTAAACAGGCACGGAATCGTGGTGCCGTTGGGCAGCAGATAGCTGGCCTCAAAGTGGGCCGCGCCTTTGTCGAGCGTTTCCTGTATCTTGCGGTTGACCAATGCATGCTCGCGCTCGGGAATCAGGCGGGTAATGGGCGTGCCGGCCAACTGGTCAATGGGGATGCCGGCAATCAGCTCGAGATTCCTGTTCCACCGTTGCAGCCGGGCCTGCGCATCACAGTGATAGAAGACGCCCGGCAGGCTGTTCAGGACGGTATCGGCATAGTCCCGCTCCTGCCTGAGGCGGCGTTCGGCTTCCTGGCGGGCAGAAATGTCATCGATGATGCAGGTGTGAACGACGTCACCGGTGGTGGGCACGGTAATGATGCGCAGCTCTGCCTCGAATGGGCCACGTGAGCCGGTCAGCAGATAGGTGGTGGGGCCGGGACGGGCCAGGACCGTGAACCACGATGTGTGCGGGTCGGGCGGGCAAACGACGGTCTGGATGGCCTGTTGCAGGACATCCGTGCGCAATCGTCCGAACAGCCGCTCTGCGGCGCGATTCCATTCGATGACCCGCAGTTGCCCGTCCAGGCTGAAAATGGCTGTTTCCGTCGAATCGAAAATGGCTCCCTTGAGCGCCAGGGAGGCGACCTGCTGTTCCTTGGCCGCGAACAGTTCGATCGTCTGGGAAGCCAGTTGCTGTTCTCGTTGCTGTACGGCCGATGCCAGGCGGATCAGCGCTTCGCCCAGCCGCTGTGTTTCCCTGAATTCCTGTGTGACCGGACTGAATCGCAGGTCGTTCGGCGTGCCGGACTGCCGGGCGGAATCGACGCTGCGCTCCAGCTCGGCCAGAGGGCGACCAAAGCGGCGGGCCATGTAGATCACCATCAGGATCAGGCCAAAGGTCATTGCCAGCCCCATGCCTGCCATCTGGTAGAGCTGATTGCGCAGCGGGGCCTCGATCAGGGCTGCCGGACGGGAGGCAACAATGGTCCAGGATATTCGCTCGCTGACGTCGAAACGCTTTGCCAGTCGCCAGTATTGCTGCCCATCGGCAGCGGTGTACTTCTGGATGTCTGTGCGGTTTTGCGTGTCGACGAACTCGTGCATGCCATCGGGTATCGCCAGCGGTATCGAGTCAATGTCGGGTGAGCCGATCAGGCGTGGTGTCTTGCCCTGCTCGATGATGTGAAGCTGTATGCCGTATTCACTGGACGTATCCTGCAGAAAACGGTTCAGTGCCGGCAGATCCAGATCGATGTCCAGCACACAGAGCAGGCGTCCGTTGCGGTCGTGGATGGCCCTGACATAACTGATGCCCCATAGCGAGACCTGTTCCGATGCGTGGACTATCCACGGATAGACACCCAGCCAGTGTCCCATGGCAGGTTGGGCGATGGCGGCTTCATAGAAAGGCCGCTGGCGGGCATCATAGCCATTCGGCTCCCTGCTTGCGTATGGAATGAAGCCGTCGTCGCTCAGGGCCAGGATGTGGGTCTGGTGCTGTTCGGGGGAGGCACCTGGGTGAAGCCAGAGCAGGACGCGGCCATCGTCAGTGCGCTCCAGATTGCCATATTCGCCATGCGTGGGCAGGATGATGCCGAGATAACTGAGTTCCGGTCGCTGTTCGAATGCTGCCAGGGACTGTTCCAGCGTGGCCTGCAGCGAGGCTGCGGAAACCTGTTGGGTCTGGGCGATACGTGCGGCTGACTCGGCAGTCAGCTCTGCCGCCTGGATCAGCATCTGGACACGCCTGACCGATTGATTCAGCGCCTGGGACAGTTCCTGCTCTACGGTTTCCCGGGTATTCGAGATTGCTGTCCAGACCATGCTTGTGAGCATCACCGCGCCGATGGCAAATGCCAGCCCCGCGACATTCAGGGCCAATGCCAACGAGAAGGATCGAGCAGGCTGCATCTTTGCTGGGTCGAACCGGGCTACATAGTGTTACGGAGTCATGTCTACTCGCATAGTCGCATTTATTTCATGTCTTGGGAAGCAGGAGTCTTCCCGAAGGAAAGTGGCAGGGTGATTTCTGGCCTGGTTCGGACTCGGACTAGTCGCGTGAGGCGTCGGCTGTCAGTCGCCAGCCTGTGCCATGTACGGTTTCAATGCCGTCAAATCCATGCTGATGCAGGGTTTTTCGCAGTAGATGGATCTGGCTGCGCAATGCTTCGGTCGATGGCGGCTCTCCTTGCCAGAGCATGTCTTCCAGGCGCTGGCGGGGAACGACGCGTCCGGCGTAGCGCATCAGCATCTCCAGGATCATGACACTTTTGCGTGTCAGCCGGACCGGCGTGCCGCCGATCAGGACCTGCTGTTGCGCGACCTGGAATTGCACCGGGCCGAAATGCAGGCTGAAGGCTGCATCCGACAGGCATTTCGAACGTCGGATGATGGCCTTGACCCGTGCAATGACCTCGTCCAGCGCGAACGGCTTGGTGAGGTAGTCGTCGGCCCCCAGTGAGAAGCCGGTCAGCTTGTCTTCGAGCGTGGCGCGTGCCGTCAGCATGAGCACCGGCGTTGTCCACTGCATGGTGGTGCGCATCTGCTGCAGCATCCGGTAGCCGTCCATGCCGGGCAGGCCGACGTCCAGGATGACGGCGTCGTAGGCCGTATGGTCGAGTTGCTGCATGGCGGCGCGGGCCGTGTGGGCAATGTCCGCCGTGAAATCGTGAGACTCCAGTGCCAGCAGCAGGTTTTCGGCGATGGCGGAATCATCTTCCACGATCAGGACGGTATAGGGAATCTGGCTGTGGGGTGTGGACATGGACGGCGTGCTGTCTCGATGCGTGTTCACGGCAGGGTAGCAGAGCCTCTGTGAAATAAACGTTCAATGGCAAAAGAAAACGTTCCTGCAACTCGTTTTCGATGCGACCTGCCATTCAACGAAAATTTGATGGGCCACTACTTAGAATTGGAAATGACATTCCGTCTCATTTGGTGGTTTTCATGCGAAAAATGGCTGGTACTAAAGGACTGATCCGTACTCAGATCGTCAACGGCATCCTGGTCGTGCTGGGAGGCGTACTGGCGGCTGCCGTGTTGGCAATCACTGATGGCGCGCGCAACGAAGCCGGCTACAAGGTCGGCATGAGGACTGCCTGCGCCTGTGCCGTGTCTGCCTGATTTCGAGTCAGGCAGATGCGTGCGGTCAGCGCTTTGCAAACAGAGAAAATATATATGGAAAAAGTATCTACCCCGCCATCCAGCCCTCACCGTTTCGCCTCCTTGTTGCCCATGGAGGGGTTCCAGCCCGCCTTTCGCCGTTCGGGGACCCTGCTGGGTGCCGTCGTGCTGAGCGGGACGGTTGGCGTGGCCGGCGCGCAGACTCAGGAGGTCAGTGAGGAGGAACGGGTGTCTACCCTGGAGCGCATTCATGTCACGGCGCAGCCGGACACCGGCTACCAGCCTCCCTCCGGTATCGACAGCCCCAAATTCACGGCACCGCTGCTCGATACGCCACGGTCCGTCACGGTCGTGACCGAAGCGTTGATGCGGGATCGGGGTGCCACGTCGCTGCAGGATGTGCTGCGCACCGTGCCGGGTATTACGCTGGGGTCTGGCGAAGGCGGTACGCCGACCGGGGATCGTCCGTTCATTCGTGGCTATGAGGCCAGTACCGATATTTTCGTCGATGGCTTGCGCGACTATGCGCGCGGTTCGCACGAAACCTTCAACCTCGAGTCGGTCGAAATCATCAAGGGGCCCAGTTCGGCCTATACCGGACGTGGCGGTACGGGAGGCAGCATCAACCTGCGCACCAAGGCACCGCATCTTGGAAACTTTGCCGAGATCTCGGGTGGGCTCGGCAATGCCAGCCAGTGGCGTTCCACATTTGATGGCAACGTCCGGATCGCGGATACCGTGGCGGCGCGCCTGAACCTGATGAAAATGGGGGGCGATGTGCCCGGGCGTGGCGGTGTCACCATCGATCGCTGGGGCGTGGCACCTTCGATTGCCTTCGGGCTGGGGACGCCGACGCGGCTGACGCTGTCGTATGAGCGACTGCAGAATGACGACATGCCCGATCTCGGCGTACCTTTCAGCAATGCGGCACGGCCGGGACGCACCGAGCCGCCGCGTGTCGATCGGGATAATTTCTATGGCCGGCTCAATGCCGATTTCCGCGAGAATACGTTCAAAACCTCGACGGCCATGATCGAGCATGACTTCTCGGACCGTGTCACGGTGCGCAACGTGACCCGTCATGTCGAAACCCTGAATCACTATCTGATGACCCGGCCCACGTTCGACAACTGCACGGCGACCTCGGGGCCGCCTTGCTCGACGGAAGGCCCTGATGCCCAGTTCCGCCGCGATGATCGCATGCGCTGGCGCAGCAGCAAGAGCCTGATCAACCAGACCGACCTCTATGGCAGCTTCGATGCCGGCGGCATCCGCCACAACTTCAGCATGGGGCTTGAGTTCAGCCGGGAGCGCATCTATGACCGGACCATGACAGGCGGGCCGGGTCGCGACCTGGATTCGCTGTGGGATCCCGATCCTGATCGGCATTATGCTTTCGATATCGTCTACGGGCCCCGTACCGGCGCAGGTGAAATACGTACCCGCTCGCTGTATGTGATGGACACCATGGATCTGACCGAGCAGATATCGGTCAATGCCGGCCTGCGTCGCGATGTGTTCAAGGTCGACAACTACGAGGACAGCCGTACCGACGGTTTCTGGAATTATCAACTGGGCCTGGTCTACAAGCCTGCCCCCAACGGCAGCATTTACCTGTCGTATGCCACGTCGTCCAACCCGGCAGGCGAAAACCTTGGCCAGGGTGGGGGCGCGGATGGCGTGGGCGGGGCTGCGCAGATCCGTGACGTCAAGCCGGAAAAGAGCCGCAGCTGGGAACTGGGCACCAAGTGGGACCTGCTGGATGAGCGCCTGTCACTGACGGCAGCCGTGTTCGAGACCCGCAAGACCGACGCACGCTCGACCGATCCGCTGACCGGGGATGTGACGCTGGGTGGCAGCAACCGGGTTCGGGGGCTGGAACTGGGTGCCTCGGGCGCACTGAGCCCGGCCTGGAATGTGTGGGCGGCGTATTCGTGGCTGGATCCCAAGGTCAATACCTACCGCAGCGGCAACAGTATGTTCGATGGCAATCAGATGAAATTCATCGCCCGGCAGAGTGCCAGCCTCTGGACGACCTATCGCCTGCTGCCGGCATTGACGGTCGGCGGTGGTGCTACCTATCAGGGAGCCCGCTACGCGAACGATGCCAATACGCTGGAGCTGCCGAGCTACGTGCGCTATGACGCGATGGCGCGCTACGACATCCGCGATGATCTGTCGCTGCAGTTCAACGTAAACAACATTACCGACAAGGAAATGTACGACGCTTCGCATGTCGGTATCTTCGCGAATATTGCGCCAGGCCGTTCGTACATGATGACGCTGACCTACCGGTATGAGTAAGTTCGCCGCCTGAGTCCCATACTGGAGAAAAAGCATGTTGCTGGTGATTCCCGAAGTGCTGTCCGCTGCCGAGGTGGCGGCCATGCGTGAGCGGCTGGAGCAGGCAGACTGGCAGGATGGTCGCCAGACCGCAGGCTATGCGGCCATCGACCAGAAAAGCAACCTGCAGTTGCAGGTGCGGGATCCTCTTGCCGTGGAGCTTGGGCAGCGCATTCTGCAGGCGCTGTCGACCGATCCGCGTTTCATCTCCTTTGCCTTGCCGGGCAAGATCCTGTCGCCGATGTTCAACTGTTATCGCGGTGGTGGAGAGTACGGGTTCCATATCGACAATGCCATTCGCGTCGATCCGCTGGGTGGCGATCGGATCCGTACCGATGTCTCGACCACGCTGTTTCTCAGTGATCCCGGCGACTACGACGGCGGTGAACTGGTCGTCAGCGGGACATATGGGGTCGAGACCGTCAAGCTGCCGGCCGGGCATGCCGTGGTCTACCCCGGCACCAGCCTGCATCGGGTGACGCCGGTATCGCGGGGGCAGCGGCTGGCGGCCTTTTTCTGGACGCAGAGCATGGTGCAGGACGAAACGCAGCGCAACCTGCTGTACGAGCTGGACTGCACAATCCAGCAACTGGCGCTTCGTCCTGAGAACCGGACCGAGGTCGTGCGGCTGACCGGGGTCTATCACAACCTGGTGCGTGGCTGGGCGCAGGTATGATGCAGAACACGGTATTGACCTGTCTCGCGGATTACGAGGCCGCTGCACGGCTGCGCCTGCCTGCCGACATCTGGGCCTATCTCAACGCGGGGGCGGCTGATGGTCTGAGCCAGCAGGCCAATGGCCAAGCCGCAGAGCGGCTGACGCTCTGGCCCAGGGTGCTGCGTTCCACCGCAGGCAGCGACGCGTCGGTCATGCTGTGGGGGGAAAGGCATGCCTCACCAGTCCTGATCGGGCCGACGGCTTATCATCGGCTGGCGCATCCAGAGGGCGAACTGGCCAGTGTGATGGCTGCTGCGGCGCTGCAGGCCGGCATGGTGGTCAGCACGTTGTCGAGCCTGCCTCTGGAGAGCATTGCCACGCGGGCGCAGTGCCCGCTGTGGTTTCAGCTCTATCTGCAACGCAGGCGTGACATCACTCTGGATCTGGTGCGGCGTGCCGAAGCGGCCGGCTATCGTGCGCTGATGGTGACCGTGGACGCCCCGATCCAGGGGGCGCGCAATGCCGAGCAGCGTGCGGGTTTTCGCTTGCCCGCCGGGGTCGAAGCAGCCAATCTGGTCGATTATCCCGCCGCTCCTGGGGGCGATCACCTGGCGGCGGGGCAGTCGGTCTTTGCGCTGCCGGGTGTCCAGGCGGCACCGACCTGGGAGGACCTGGCGTGGCTGAGCGGCCAGACCTGTCTGCCTGTCATCGTCAAGGGCATTCTGCATCCACTCGATGTGCAGCCGGCCCTGGATGCCGGCGCGGCCGGCGTTGTGGTGTCCAACCATGGCGGACGCGTTCTGGATACCGTGCCGGCGACGCTCGATGCATTGCCGCTGGTCGTCGAGGCGGTTGCCGGACGCGTGCCGGTACTGGTCGATGGTGGTATCCGGCGGGGCACCGATATTCTCAAGGCGCTGGCGCTCGGGGCGCAGGCCGTGCTGATCGGACGTCCGGTGCTGCATGGTCTGGCCGTCGGCGGGGCATCCGGCGTGGCACATGTGCTGCATCTGCTGCGCGCAGAGCTGGAAATGGCAATGGTGTTGGCTGGATTGCGCACGCTGGAGGAAGTGCGTTCCGGCAGCGTGCTCGCGCCGGGGCGGCTACCACCGGCCGCCAGCCCCGCCGCCACCGCTGGAGCCGCCTCCGAAACTGCCGCCTGAGCTGCCCCCACCGCTGCTGCCTCCCGAGCTGCTGGAGCTGCTGCTGTCCTGCAATTGGGCAAGCGTGACCATGCCGAGCGAGATCTTGTAGTCGCAGAAGGCGCAGGCCTGGATGCGTTCGCCGGTGCCGGCTGCGGAGTAGGTGGCCGGTTTGCGTACTTCGATGTCCGGTTTCTTGAGCGTTCGTCCCTGGCAGGATGGACACGTTTCATAATTCGCGGTGTGACGGCCATCGAAGCCGATCACCCGGTGGTTGCCGCTATCGGTATCCCGCCATATTTCATAGGATCTGGAGCCCAGCCGTTCTTCGCAGCGCTGCTGGTCGGTCAGCCAGGCTTCCAGCGCCTTGGGCTCAATGGTGTCGCGATGGATCCGGCTCCATGAACCTGCCTCGGCGGGCGGGGTTGCACGCAGGCGGGTCAGTCTGCTGCCTGGTCCGAGGTCGTAGTAAGCCTTGTAGGCAAAGGGTGACAGCAGCAGAGGGACGAGGTTCAGGCGTGTGAAAGCAAGCTGCATGTCCAGGCCGGTTTTCGTGTCGCGTGTACTGTCACGGATGAAGAGGCGGCATCCGTAAAAGTGATAGCACAGCATCAGTGCGCAGAATAGACCGACAAACCAGGGCAGATTGCGGAACTGGTAGGCCTGCAGGATCGAGTCCGTGAATATCAGGACGATCAGGCTGGCAAACAGCAGGAGCAGGAAGGTCAGCACGGCATACCAGAAGGCATGTCCCTTGTAGCGGGCTGGCTTGATGCCGTGCCGGGCCAGTACCCGTCGGCGTGACCAGTTCATCCAGCCGAACGCAAGCATGCACAGCAGCAGGATTGCCAGGGTTCGCTCCAGGGCGGGGGCATGCAGGTTCCAGAAGGTCGGCTGCCAGGCCTGCAGGGCGGCCAGCTCCATGTCGTGCTCAGGCGACAGGAAGATGCTTTCGATGGCTTTGGCCGTGGCCAGCACAGCCATGTCGGGATTGCCTGCCTGCAGATAGGGCACCAGGTAGCGCTCTGAGATCTGGTTCAGCAGGGCATCGGGAAAGACCCCTTCCAGTCCGTAACCAGTGATGAA
Source organism: Corticimicrobacter sp. (assembly GCF_040137905.1). Lineage (NCBI taxonomy): Bacteria > Pseudomonadati > Pseudomonadota > Betaproteobacteria > Burkholderiales > Alcaligenaceae > Corticimicrobacter > Corticimicrobacter sp. The sequence goes on along the minus strand of NZ_JBEFDG010000090.1, from coordinate 1,630 downwards.
ACGGTATTCGCGCCGATCCATGCTCAGGAACAGCAGCAGGCCGTTGTCGCTGCCTTGCTTGCCGATGCCCCAGTGCGAGAACAGGTTCAGGGCAAATTCGAAGTCGCTGTCGCCTGCATAGTTGTTGACCACGACAATCGCGAATTCACTGTCGTTGGTTTGCTCGATGCCGGCACTCAGGACATTCAGTTGCGCACGGGTGTGACTGCCCAGATTGCCGTCCGGATCGCTGACATAGTGGTCGTTGCCCTGGGCCCTGGGGTTGGGCAGGGACTGGACGGTATATTGCGCATGTGCGCTCAGGCACCAGGCGAGGCTGGCGATGATGGCAATCAGGAAGCTGCGGATCTGGATCATCGGGAAGCGGGGTATTCAGAGATCATACCTATCGGCACCGGTCGCCGCCGGCGTCGTAGCGCGCCAAGGCCTTACATCCGGTCGAAGACCGATCCCATGTGCGGCAGGAACAACCGGTCATAGGTCTTGAGCAGGAAGGCATCGGTCATGCCGGCGATATGGTCGCAGATCACGCGCGACCTTTCCTCGGTGGGGGCTTTTTCCCAGCGCTGGAAAGTGTCTCTGGGCAGGAAGGATTTGGGCTCCGAGGCCATTGCCTCGAAGACGGCAATCACCAGGCGCTGTCCCTTGAACTCCATCTGCTGGACCCCGGGACTGAGAATGACGGCTTCACGCACGGCGGTCTTGAGCGCATCCAGAAAGGTCTTCACCTCGGCAGGCAGGTCGGCACGATGGCGCAGCAGGGGGGCCTCGAAGGTTTCATCGGTATGGATGCGGGCGTAGCTGATGAAATAGTGCACCAGCCGGCCGATGAAGCGCTTGCGCTTGCCATCGTCGCCGAACAGCCGTTCCACCATCCAGTCGTAGGCTGCTTCGGGCGTGGTGCCGGGCAGTTCGTCCGGATAGCGCTTGCCCAGATCGGCGCGCAGATAGTCCAGAAAATGCAGGCAGGCCGGTACGGGCACGTAGCGACGGAATTCGTCGGCCGAAATCAGTGCCATGGTCAGGGCATCTTCCAGATCATGCACGCCAAAGGCGATATCGTCGGCGATGTCCATGATGCTGCAATCGAACGACTTGTGCCGTGTCTTGCCGTGATGCGGCTTGCCCTGGGCATCGACAAAGGGGCGCTGCAGATCGGTGAAACGGTCGCGGTCACTGTTCGAGAGCGGGGCCAGGATCCAGTCGACGACGGCCTGCTCGCTATCCATGTAACACTTGGGCGGCCGCGAGGCCTTGCGGTCGATGATGCGCAGGGTGCTGGGGGTCGGGTCGAGCCGGGGAGCCAGCGCCGGGTTGTAGACTGCGGAATGGGGGGCTGGGTACTTGAGCAGGCTCAACAGGGCACGTCGTGTCAGGTTGGCACCGGCACCATCGGAAAATTTCTCCAGCCGCGAGACGATGCGCAGCGTCTGGCCGTTGCCTTCGAAGCCTCCCTCCTCGCGCATGCAGTAGTTCAGCGCCACTTCGCCGCCATGGCCAAACGGTGGATGACCCAGGTCATGGGTCGCACCGGCCACCTGGATCATGCTCAGGCTGGGCAGGTGCTTGCGGATGTCTGTGTATTCAGCCTGTTGCTCGAACTGGCGCATGATGCCGGTGGCGATCTGCG
>NZ_JBEFDG010000089.1:0-49748 GCF_040137905.1 Corticimicrobacter sp. | reverse complement strand
TCGACCTGCACTTCCTTGACGACAATCTCGGGCGGCGGCGGACGCATCAGCGCACGCGCCACCAGGGCAGAAGTAGCAGCCAGGACCAAGGCACCAGCCAGCAACAAAACGGAAGAAGTTTTCATGTTCAGATACAACGAAACCGCGACAGGAGTGGGCAAGGCGTATTCAGCGCGCCATCAACCCGAAGGTACAGGCGGCACCGGCAGCAATGGCCAGGCCATATGGAATACCGGCAGGCCGGTCATTGCCCAGGATAAGAGGCAATGGCGGGTTGCGGCCCGGAAGCCGCGCGCCCAGGCGCACCATGCCGTGAGCCAAAGTCAGCTCGATCATGTTCAGCAAAGGCAGTGCCAAGGCCAGCACACCACCCGCCAGGGATGTCACCATCAGGAAAATCAGCCCGTGACTGCCTGCCCACAACATCAATACGGCCATGAGCTTGACATCGCCTGCTCCAACACGCTTGATCAGAAACAGGCCATAGCCAAACACCAGGACCAGCGCGGCAGCCAGCAACGGCCAGCCCACCCATGCGCCCCACTCGATGCCATCGGCCCACGGCCCCGTTCCGAACAGTGCCAGCAAGGGATGCAGCAACCAGACCGCCAACAGCAGCAAGACCAGCCGGTTGGGAATGCGCCGATAGAGCAGATCAGACATGACCACCCACGCCAACGCCGTCATCAGCAGCCATTGAGCACCAGGCAGCATTGGCATGACGAAATGCCCCGACCGATCAGTTGGCGGATTTCTTGACGTCTTCGCCGGCACCGGAGATGTCGCCGGCGATATCCTCGAACTTGCCGCGCAATGCGCTGATGAAAGCACCATCGTTGCCGAAGATCACAGCGACAGCGGCAGCCATTGCAGCGGCCAGGATGCCGTATTCGATCGCGGTCACGCCGCTTTCGTCGTTCAGGAACTGTTTGAGCTTGGAGGCCATCTGGATGAATCCCGTAAAAAATAGCGAGCAACTAAATAAAAATCAATTCTATCTTTGCTGCTATTTTTTACAATGAAGCCTCCATTAAGTTTGCTTAATGAAAGCCATTCGCAATCACGAAAATCAGGCGTGCGCAGCCCCGGAACTCCCCTCAAGCACATGGTGCCGCTCAAGCCGCAACAGCACCTGTATGCCGACGTCATCAACACCCGGCCGCTGGCCCACGCCCGCGCACTCGTTGTCGGCAAAAGCCAATTCGCCACCATGCAACTTGGCAATCGCCTGCACCAGCGCCAGCCCCAGGCCATAGCCGGGCACGCTGGAAGTCTGCCGCAGCCGGCTGAACCGCAACAGCGTACTTTCGCGCTGGTCCGCTGGAATCCCAGGGCCGCGATCGGCCACCCCCAGCTCGATCAGATCACCTGCGGCACGCACGAACATCGTGACCGGCGTTCCCGGCGCAGCATACTTGAGCGCATTGTCGAGCAGGTTGGACATGGCCTGCATCAGCAGCGCCCTGTCGCCATAGACCTTGCTGCCTGGTGGTGCCGAGACCGTCAGTGCATTGCCGCGCAACTCGGCCAGCGGCTGGTAGTAGTCAGCCAGTTCGGTCAGCAGTGCTCCGGCATCCAGGTATTCGAACTGACGCAGGCAACGCCCGGACTCGATCTCGCCAATCCGCAGGATGGCACGGGACAGTTTCTGGATGCGCTCGGCTTCTTCTGCCGCCAGGGCGATTTCCTGCTGCACGGCCACATCGCCCGTCAGTTCGGCAGCCGAGCTCAGCCGGTTCTGCAGGCGCGTCAAGGGTGTGCCCAGTTCGTGGGCAATGTGACTGCTGGCGCTCTTGACCTCTTCCATCATGCGGTTGATCCGCGCCAGCGCCTGGTTGATATTCTCGCCCAGCCGGTCGATCTCGTCGCGCCGCTGGCCGACCGGTGTACGCACGGCACTGTCGCCCGCCACATAGCGTCGCAGCACGCTGCGTATCGTATCCACGCGTTTCAGGCTATCGGCCCCGAAGGCAACGCTGATCCCGGTGCTGAACAGCAGCACGATGAACAGGCTGGCCCCGGCGGTCAGCGGCAAGATGCCGACCCGCTCCATCATGGGCTGGATATCGTAGCTGCTGAAGTACACGCTGCCATCGGCCAGCGGCACCACCAGCCCCAGCAGCTCGGCATGATTGCCCTCTGCATCGGTCCATTCGACATGCCGCCAGCCATGACACCCCATGTCCAGACAGCCAATCACCGACAGCAGCGCCGGATCGCCATATTCGACCCGCTGATAGGGGCCCAGCAACAGCACCTTGCGCTCGGTGCGATATTCCAGGTAGTCCCGCGTATAGAGCGCCGAGCGTACCTGGGCCGCACTGTCCATGCCCAGCGCATGCTGCGCCCGGATATCGGACAGCACCATCTCGCGCACATGGTTGTAGAGCACGTTCTCGATCAGGGAGCGACTCCAGATGGTAGTCATCAGCGTGACCAGCAGGAAGATGAAGGCAATGCTGGAGGCCTGCCGGAAATAGCTGGTCTCGCACAGCGATCTTATCGTCTGCGCGAAAGTCCTTGCCGGGCCGGCCGCCACCTCATCCGAGGACATAGCCGACCGACCTTATCGTACGCAGGAGTGCAGCCTCGAATCCCTTGTCCAGCTTGGCACGCAGCTTGGACATATGTACGTCGATCAGGTTGGTCTGCGGATCGAATTCGTAGCCCCAGACCCGCTGCAACAGCATGCTGCGCGTCACCACGCGGCCACTGTGCTCGAGCAGTACCTGCAGCAGCTTGAATTCCTTGTCGGTCAGGTCCAGAACCGCATCGCCCCGGCGCACTTCACGACGCAGCACATCCATGCGCAGATCGGCGGCATACAGGACAAGCTCCTCATCCACCTGGCCGCCCATGCGACGCACCAGCACCTCGATGCGGGCCAGCAGCTCGGAAAAATCGAAGGGCTTGCCAAGATAGTCATCCGCTCCGGCGCGCAGACCCTCGACCCGATCATCAGGCTGATCGACGGCAGACAGGATGATGATGGGAGGATGCCGCCGCCCCTTGAGGCGCTGCAACACCTGGATGCCATCGAGCCGGGGCAGCATGCGGTCGAGGATGATCACATCGAACGCCTCGCGCTCGATGGCAGCCAGCGCATCTTCACCGTTGTCCACCAGCGTACATTGATACCCTGATGTCTGCAGCTTGCTGCCCAGCCAGTAACTCACCTTGCTATCATCTTCTACGACCAGAACTCTCATCTCTACTCCCCCCGACAGCAGTCATGGGCGCAACCAGGCGCAACCGCTATCGCCGCCACAGAACAGGCCTGGCCGCATGCATGCGAACCAGCCACAACAGGGCGGGAGGCGATTATATTTACCAATAAGAACCATTACCATTATTATTACAATTGGTTGATACCACGCCTCACAAATGGTTAATCACCTCATGCAAAAAGGACCAGCGGCCGCCCAGGCACCAGCGGATGCTCCAGCACGTCAGGTCGTTCTCCATAAGCCTGCGTCAGCAGATCCGGCATCAAGACCTCCTCTGGCCTGCCACATGCCAACAACACACCGCCTGACAACAACGCCAGCCGGTCACACCAGGCCGCGGCCAGATTCAGATCGTGCAGCACAGCCAGGACGCCCACCTGTTTTTGCCGTGCCAGACAGGATGCCGTCGCAAGCAGGGCATTCTGGTGACGAGGATCCAGGCTGGAAACCGGTTCATCCAGCAGCAGATAGGCATGGCCCTGTGCTGCCACGGCCAGGGCCGTCTGAACCCATGCCCGCGCAAACTGCACCCGCTGCTGCTCGCCACCGGACAGGGCGGCATAGGATCGCTGGCCGGCATGCGCCAGCCCCACCTGCTGCAAGGCTTCCTCGACAACCGCACTCAGGCGGGCCGGCGCGACCTCCGGAAAGGGATACCCTCCCATGCCCGCAATCGTCGCGACCGGCATATCGAATCCTCGCGCAGCCTGCTGCGGCAAAACAGCCCGGCTGCGAGCCTGCCGCACCGCCGGCAAGCTGCTTAGCGGCACATCGTCAAGCAACGCGCGGCCCGCATCCGCGGCCAGCTCGCCCGCCATGACAGCCAGTAACGTAGATTTGCCCGCACCATTGGCACCCAGCACGCCCAGCACCTCGCCCGGTACCAGTTGCAGCGACACATCGCCCAATACGGGACGACTCTGGCGCGATGCGCGAATATGCTCAAGCTGCAGCGAATTGGCCATCATCCATCCCGCCTGTCGGCCCTGACCAGCAACCAGAGAAAGAACGGCGCACCCACCAGACTCGTCACGATCCCGACAGGCAACTCCGCAGGTGCCAGCAACACCCGCGCCAGACTGTCGGCCAGCGCCAGGGCAATCGCACCGCCCAGCATGCTGGCTGCGAGCAACCAGCGGTGATCCGCACCCAGCAACATGCGCAGGATATGCGGCACCACCAGACCAACAAAACCGATCACACCGGTCGCCGCAACCAGCGGTCCGACCAGCAGCGCCACCATGAAAATCAGACGCCGCCTGATCCGGTGCAATTCAAACCCCAGATGCATGGCCTCGCGCTCTCCCAGCAGCAGCGCATTGAGTGCCCGCCATTGGCGGCACAACAACCAGCCGAAGAACACCGTCCAGGGAGCCAGCAGCGCCAGCACCGACCAGTTACCCTGTGCCAGGCTGCCCATGGTCCAGAACGTCAGGCTGCGCAACTGACTGTCATCGGCCACGAAGCTGAACAGGCCGATCGCACTGGCGCAGACCGCATTGATCGCGATACCAGCCAGCAACAGGCCCGCCACGCCCGCCGTACGCCGCCCCAGCAAATATGCGCAGAATGTCGCCAGAAGGCTACCCGCGAAGGCAGCAGGCACCAGGGTCATGAAAGCACCACCACCCAGCACGATCGCAGCCACGGCCCCCAGTGCCGCCCCCGAGGAAATGCCGATCAGCCCCGGATCTGCCAGGGGGTTGCGAAACAGCGCCTGCATCACAGCCCCGGCCAGCGCCAGACCAGCCCCGACAACCAGCCCAAGCACGATGCGAGGCAAACGGATATCCAGCAGGATACGGCTGTCCAGCGCCATCTCGGCATTGGCCGCGCCCGTCAGAATACGCAAGGCGCTGCCCGGCGTGATCGTATAAGCGCCACTGAGCACGGACATGACGACCACCCCGCCGAGCAAGGCAAGCATGGCGCTCATGCAGCCCAGAAAACGCTGCCGCCCATCCTGCCCAGTGCCGCTGGCCGAGGTCGCCGCCAGCATCATGTATCGGCAGGCATGCGCACCAGCGCCTGCCGCAACTGTGCGACTGCCTGCGGCAGGCGCGGACCGAAGGTCAGATAAAGGTCATCGGCCATCACGACAACCCGTCCTTCGCGCACCGCGGGTGTTGCCGCCAGTGCGGGCAGCGCCAGCATGCGCTGCATGCCGCCCTGTGCCTGTACGGTCATTTCCGTCACCACCAGCATATCCGGTGCTGCAGCCGCCATGGCTTCTGCAGTGACCGGCTTGTAGCCTTGCTGCCCAGGTATCGCATTTCGAAAACCCGCCAGCGCCAGCGTGGCATGGGCGGCAGTCCCCTCGCCGGCCATGAGCAGCGTGCTGGTATGCGCAACCAGGGATAGGGCGCGCTGCGGCAGTTCATGGCCGTCACCCGACAACTGCGACAGTTCCCCCTGCAGACGTGCCACCAATGCCTGACCCGCTTCGGCACGATCCAGTGCCCGTGCCGCCTGCTCGATGCGCGCCTGCAAGGTCGGCAGATCGGGCTGATCCGGCAGTACTTCGACGCGGATCCCCAGGCTGCGCAGTTGCTCCAGCGCACCATCCGGCCCCGACTGATCGGAAGCCAGCACCAGCGCCGGACGCAAGGCGGCTACCCCTTCCACCGGCACATTGCGGTAATAGCCGACGTGCGCAAGGGAAGCCGTCTCCGCCGGATAGACACTGGATACATCCACGCCCACCAGCCTGCTGCCGGCCCCCAGCGCATAGACGATCTCGGTAATCCCTCCGCCCAGGCTGACCACCCGGGCCCGGCCCTCCGGCGCGGACGCACCGGAAACGGCTGCACCACCCCCGTGGTCGGCCCGCATGCCAGGAAACGCCCGCGCCATCATCGGTGCCACCATCAACCCGGCCAGCGCCAGGAGTTTTCTGCGTATGTGTTGCATGTGGAGCTCACCCTCGCTGCTGTCCACTGAAAATGAAAACCAATTATGCGCAAGGGTCTGCAGAATGTGGATTAAGTTTTATTAAGGTTGACACGTTCAGTAGTAGAATCGAGGCCAATTATCATTTCCGTCGCCATTGCATTGCATATGCTGTCGCCCAAGCCCGACATTGCCCCCGACACGGTCTCCGCACTCTATCGCCAGCATCATGGCTGGCTGGTGCAATTCCTGCGTCGGAGGCTGTCTGGCGATCACCAGCATGCGCTGGATCTGGCACACGACACCTTCGAGCGCGTCATGCGCACCGGCATCGCCAAGGTGCCGATCGAGCCGCGTGGCTATCTGGCGACCATCGCCCAGCGCCTGACCATCGACCAGTTCCGCCGGCGCACACTCGAACAGGCTTACCTGGACAGCCTGGCCTGCCAGCCCGAAGTCCTGGCCCCATCCCCGGAAACCACGGCCCTGATGCTGGAAGCCCTGGCTGCGGTATGCACCATGCTTGATGCCATGCCGTCGCGGATGCGGCGCATCTTCATGCTGGCCCAGATCGATGGTGCCAGCTATCAGGATATCGCCGCCCAGCTGGAAATCAGCGTCAACATCGTGCAGAAGGACATGCTCAAGGCCTGGCAACACTGCTACGCCGCCATCTACGGGTAGGCAGCCACATGTCACGTCCTCTCTTCGGCCCGGTCGATACGCAGTCCGCGGCGCTGCCTCCCGCCATCGTGGCGCAGGCCGCGCATTGGCTGGTCACCCTGGAGCAACCAGCCGACGATGCCACCCTGGCCGCCTGGCAACACTGGCGACAGGCACATCCCGATCACGAGCGGGCCTGGCAGCGATTTGCCGGCCTGCATCAGGACCTGGGCATCACACGCCAGGAACGCATTTCGCCCACCATCGTCAGCCAGACCCTGCACCAGACAGTCGAAAGCCAGGACCGGCGCAAGCTGCTCAAATGGACAGCCACAGCCAGCGGTGCCCTGCTGCTGGGCTGGGCCGGCCGACATCGCACACCCGTACCCGGCTGGCTGGCCGACTACCGTACCAGCAGCGGTGAGCAGCGCGAACTGGCATTCGACGATGGCACCCGGATCATCCTGAATACCCGGACTGCCATCGATATCGATACCGACGGGCTGCAGCGCGTGCTGACGCTGTACCACGGAGAAATCGCCATCACCAGCGGATCTGAACCACACGCCCTGACGACCCTGGTTGCAACCCGCGATGGACAGGTGCGTCCCATCGGCACGCGTTTCGTCGTCCGCTATCCGCTGCCGGACAATCTGCACACGCTGGTCACGGTCACTGATGGCATGGTGCGGATCACGCCGCATCAGGCCAGTGACAGCAGCGTTGACTTGCCTGCAGGCCGGCAGACGCTTTTTTCTCGGAACCAGGTCGCCCAGTCCGAACCGGCTGCCTCAACCTCCACCGCCTGGATGCAGGGCATGCTGGTGGCGGACCGGATGCGGCTGGATACCTTTCTTGCAGAACTGGGCCGTTACCGTCCCGGCGTCCTCGACTGTGCGCCGGAGCTTGCCGGGCGTCTCGTCACGGGCACCTTCATGCTGGCCGATACCGACCAGGCACTCCAGGCCCTTGCGCTCGGACTGCAGTTGCACCTGCGCTACCGGACACGCTATTGGGTCACGCTGGAAGCAGCCTGAAGACATTAATTTGTAAAAGCCCGGCAGATTCCCGAGCGCCATTCGTTAGACCTTATAGAGGGCCTTCATACAGGTCCCGGCAACGGACAGCAAACAGGAATCGACCTCATGATCAAATATGATCGTTTTCGCAGTAACAATCTCAGCACCATGCATCGGTACACGACAGCCCGCGCACTGCTGCAGATGGCGCTCGCCGCATGGCCGGCCGTCAGCATGCTGGCACTGGCCGGTATGCCTACCCAGGTACAGGCACAGGCAGTTGCCGCGCAGCAGATCGATTTCGACATCGCTCCCGGCCCCCTCAACCAGGCCCTCATCCTGTTCGGCCAGGCCAGCCGTACCACCATCGTGGCCGACCCGGCCCTGACCGATCACCAGCAGACACGGGGCCTGCATGGCCACCATACCCTGGAGGGAGGGCTGTCGCAGTTGCTGGAAGGTACTTCCCTGCAAGCCGTACCCAACGCACCCAGCAGCGGTTTCAGGTTGCGCCGCATTCCCCAGATGACGACCACGACCGAGGCACGCGCGCACACCACGCTGCCGGACATCATCGTGACCGGAGAAAAGGTCAGCCGCTCCATTTTCGATACCAGCTCCAGCGTCGCCATCTACGATGCCGCGACCCTGGCCGGCCTGCCCAACGCCACCAGCGTCTCGGACGTGCTCAAGCGCACACCCAACGTGGTCGACCTGGGCATCGGCAACAACCTGCCCACCATCCGCGGCGTCGATGGGTCCGGCCCGCTGCAGGGCGCAGCCGCCTTCCTGGCGGGCACCCGCCCCCGCCTGAACATGTCAGTGGATGGCCGCTCGTCGACCTACAATGAATTCGCCTTCGGCACCCAGTCCTTGTGGGACGTGGAACAGGTCGAGGTCTTTCGCGGCCCGCAAAGCCACATCCAGGGCCGCAACGCCATTGCCGGTGCCATCGTGATGAGCACCAAAAATCCATCCTGGGCCTGGGAAAGCGCGGTCAAGGGCATGAAGGGCAATCAGCACAGTTGGCAAACGGCGGCCATGCTCTCCGGCCCCATCGTGGATGACACGCTGGCGTTCCGCCTGAGTGTGGATCGCCAGGAGCGCAAGAGCTTCGTCGACCTGATTTCCTACGATCCGGTGGGCGATCCGCGCCGCATCGAAACGACCACGACCCGCGCCAAGCTGCTGTTCGAACCCTCCGGACTGCCCGGCCTGTCATCGATGCTGACGCTCAACCATATCGACAGCCGCACGCCGCAGGGCGAAGCGACCAATCCTCCACCCGGCTACGTCAGCGCGCGCTTCGACCCGCGCCGACCGGTTTTCACCACCAAGTCCACCAGCGGCATCTGGGACCTGGGCTGGAACGCATCCGATACCATTCGCCTCGAAAACAAGCTGGTATATACCGATTTTTCCAACGAACGGCTGATGGTCGATACCCTGCCGCACGCCCGCATCGACGGCCACGAATTCCAGCTCGAACCGTTGCTGCGCTTCGATCTGCCCGGCGGTGACATACACGGCCTGGCCGGTATCCGCTACTTCCGGGGCACACAGGACGAATACGTCAATCTGTTCAATGGCAGCAGCTTCCGCGACGAAACCGAGACGCGTGCCATTTTCGGCGAAGCCACATTCGCACTGACCTCACAGCTCGACCTGACGCTGGCGACACGCTTCGAGCAGGAACACCACAAGCGACACGGCGGCAGCAGCGCAGTACGCATCGACCTCGACAAGACCTACTCGGCACTCCTGCCCAAGTTCGACCTCGCCTGGAAACCCGACCACGACCTGACCCTGGGGGCCATGATCACGCGCGGCTATAACGCCGGCGGCGCAGGCATCACCTTCGGCGCGCCCATCGTCAGCTATACATTCGACCCCGAATACGTCTGGAACTATGAGCTGTACAGCCGCCAGCACTTCCTGGACGATACGCTGGAGCTGACGGCCAACCTGTTCCTGAACGAATACACAGACATGCAGTTGCCCTATTACCTGGGGCCCAACTCCTCGGTGATCCGCAATGCCGACAAGGCACGCACCTATGGCGCAGAACTCGGCGTGCGCTGGATGCCCGTACCCGAACTGGAAGCCTTCGGCACGCTGGGCCTGCTGCGCACGAAGATCACGGAATTCGCCGACAGCGGCATCGAGGGCAACCGGCTGGCACGCGCCCCGGACTACTCGTTCAATGCCGGACTCAAATACCGCTTCGGCGGCGGCTTCGAGATCAGTGGCGACGTCCAGTTCAACGACAGCTACTACTCCCAGTACGACAACGACGCCCTGGGCCGGATCGCCTCGCACTGGACTGCCAACCTGCAACTTGCCTACGCCTTCAAGGGCGGCCGTGTCGCACTGTTCGCGCAGAACCTGTTCGACGCCGACCGGCCAACCTTCATTACCAACAACGACCCGACCACACCTTTCGTACAACGCCCCAGGCTGGTCGGCATCACGGCCGAATTCAGTTTCTGATGCAATTTCGGACACTCACCGAGGACATGATCACCATGCACACCACCCGACATTTCACCCTGACCCTGATCGCCGCCAGCCTGATGCTGATCACCCCCTATGCCCAGGCCGACACCCGCGCACAGCAGCAGCCTCGACAACAAAGCGAGTCCGGTATCACGGAGGACAACGCACAGATGCGCACGGCTGCCGTCGTCACGCCCCACACACCCATCACTGCACATCAGATCCTGTCCCGCCCCACGGCCTCTGCAGTGGTCGAGCTGGCCTACAGCCCACGTGAAAACGCCCTTTTTGTATCGGCACCGGACTGGCAGGATGAAAGCCGCTCACGGCTGCTGCGCCTGGCTCCCGACAGTCTCGACATCCAGGCCGAAGTGCCGCTCGACGGCAAGGGCTTTGGTGTCGCCCTGGATGATGCCGCAAACCGCCTCTACCTGACCCAGGGATTCAACGGCGCGATCAGCGTGATCGACACGCAGGGCAACCAGCTCATCAAGCGCATTCCCGTCATGCAGAAGGTGAATTTCGAACAGCTGTACCAGGAGCACGGCCTGTCGCAGACGCGCCGCGACTTCCTGCTCGAACAGCTCAAGAAATGGAACGTGGTTGACGACTTTCCCTACAAGCTGCGCGAACTCGCCATCGATGCCGGCCAGCATCGCCTGTTTGCCCCCGGACTGGGGCTGGGCATCGACAGTGTCCTGTTCGTGGTCGATACCAAGACGCTGGAATTGGAGAAAATCCTCCCCGGTTTCGGCTACAACGCCGTCGGCATCGTCGCAGACCCGGCCCGGCACCGCATCTTCGTCTCGAACATGCAGGGCCAGATCATCACGCTCGACAGCCGTACGCTGGATATCACCGGCACGCTCGAGGTCGAGGCCGATCAATTGCTGAACCTGGCCTACGATCCTGCGACCAACCGCCTGTTCGGTGTCGACCAGGGCATCGACCGTGACGAATGGCGCAACAACCACCTGGAGCGTGAATATGCCCATCGCAGCCCCGGCCACCGCGTGTTCGTGCTGGATGCCGACAGCGGCAAGACACTGGCTGTCATGCCCACCGACGAAGTACCCATCGGCCTGAACCTCGACACGCAGCGCAACCGGCTCTACGTCACCAATCGTGGTGGCGTACGGCCCGATTCGGCGCAAGGCTCGGTCACGATCTACGATACCGAGGCCTACCAGCCACTGCAAACGCTGCCCCTGCCGCCCCACCCAAACAGCCTGGCGCTCGACGCTACCGACAACATTCTCTATGTCACGGTCAAGAACGACGGCGACAGCGCCAAGGCCGGCAAGCCCGAGAACGTCGTGCGCATTCAGTTCTGAGCGCGCGACAACGTCCTTGCCTGCCCATCTGGCAAGGACGCCTTAATCAATCTTAATGACCTGCAGGTATCGTCGTGGCAAGGTCCTGCACTAGGATAGGAGCCGTTCTCACTCGCCATCCTTTTTCAAGCAGGCCTGCCATGACCCAGACCACGACCGATACCGTCCTGACCCGCGCCAAGCGCCTGAAGGCACTGACCCACGGCACGCACGATGCCCTCGACAACCGCCTGAGCAGCTTCCACCCGTTCGAAAGCCGCGAGCACTATGCCGCCTTCCTGCAGATGCAATACCGCTTTCATCGCGATGTCGATGCGCTGTTCGATCACCCCGAACTGAATCGCCTGCTGCCAGGCCTGCAACAACGCCGCCGCCTGCAGCAGGTCGAACAGGACATGCGCGACCTGGGTATCGAGATTCCCGCGCTATCGGTACCGCCCGTCTTCGAAGCAGGCAAGGACGTCGATATCGCCACGGCGCTGGGCTGGCTGTACACCGAAGAAGGCTCCAACCTGGGCGCGGCATTCCTGTACAAGCTGGCAGCCAAGCTCGGCCTGGACGGCAACTTCGGCGCACATCACCTGGCCCCGCACCCGGATGGTCGCGCGCCCAACTGGCATGGATTCCTGGAGCAGTTCAATGCCATCGAACTGGATGCCGACGGTGAAGCCCGTACCGATGCCGGTGCCCAGGCTGCCTTCCGCCAAGTCGATGCCTATGTCGAAACCTGCTGCGTGCTGCCCGAAGCCGAGCCCGAACTGGCGAGCTGAATCAACCTGCCGTTCATGCCTCTGCGCACGCGCATCCCAGAGGCATGAACGAACTGACCATAAGGCACCGATCCGTGTGCATCAGGCTGCCGGGCAGAAAACCGCCTCGATCCGGTCTGCGTCCAGAATATTGAGTGTCCAGTGCTGAATCGTGTTCAGATCTGCAGTAGAGATACGATCCTGGGCCCAGGCGGGTATGCTGCTGAATTTACGCAGCAACAGCTCGTTGAGTGTAGCCCGAGCCACTTGGCGGCCTTGCTCCAGACCTTGCTCCAAGCCTGCCTGCTCCCCCTTGCGGGTGGCGCGGCTCAAGGCGGTGCGCTCGTCCAGCATGGCAATGTCGTGCTGCAACGCAGCCCAGCGCAGTTTTTCATCGGCAGACAGGGTCCGCAGATGTTGCAGGGCTTCCTGCACTGGGGGATGTGTGATCTGGTTCATGGCAGCCTCGTCCAGGTTGTGCAGCAGGCAAGTGATCCAGGCCCGTAGATCAGGCGGCAGACCGCCCAGACGTTCGGCCTTGGGCAACTCCATTATATGCAGTTGCAATGCTTCCTTGAAGCAGATGGCCGGCGTCTGCTCATCGCGCAGCGCCAGCCGCCAGAGCGCCTGTCGTGGATGATCAGGAAAAAGATCATGTGCCAGCAGACTGATCCCAATGACCGGCCGCAGACCATCGTAGCTCTGACCGGCCTGTAATTGCTCCGACAGGCCCCGCGCCAGGTAATACACATTGCGTTCCGGCCATGGCTCTTCGCGCCGCACCTGCATTTCAATAATGAACACAGCCTCGGTGGCATCGCGAACCAGAATATCCATGACAATCCGCTTGCCGTTGATGTGCTGTGGCAGGATGTCAGGGTTCAGTACCTGTACCACCGTGATCGGCTCGGGCCACTGCAACACCGCATTGATCAGATCCGACAGCAGATGCAGATGGCGGCTGAACAGTGCTTTGAATACCAGGTCGTTGGTCAGGCGCAGCCCCGGGGAAGGCAATATCCGGTCGACAAGCCCCGCAGGCGCAACCGTATGAAAAAGCAACTCAGAGGCTGTCTGTGACGAGCGGGTATCCGGCATATCGATGCATCCTGTCTGCATGGCAATACAGACAATCTACCCGGTGATCATGCCATTGAAAATTTGGCAAAATTGTCACACTGGGCACATTTATCCCGGTGTCAGCGTCACGCCAATATCGGCCGGAGCTCCGTAGTACAGGCTACTGGTCACCAGCGCATCCACGCCACTGGCCGCATAGCCGGTGGCGTTGTCATGCCGGATGCCGCCAGCAGCCAGAATTTTCAGGTGTGGCCAGCGATTGCGCAGATGTGTGCACCACGGTGCCAGTTGTTCAGGCATCACCTTGTCGAACTGGATGACATCGGCACCCGCCTGCACGGCCAACTCGGCCTCTTCAAGTGTTGCCGCCTCGATCACGATCTTCTTTTCCGCCAGCCCTGGTGCATTGCGTGTCAGCGTCTCGCGGATCGAGGCCCAGCCGCCTTCCGGCAGCAAGGCACGATGCTGCGGAAAGACCACGACGGTTTCCGACAGGCCCAGTCGATGTGGCCACGCCCCACCGGCACGCGTAGCCTTGATCGCCACACGCCGCAGGCCAGGAGGATGCTTGCGCGTCGTCAGCACCCCCACACGTGGATCGACTGCGTGTACGGCACGCACCAGTTCATGTGTGCGCGTCGCGACGCCACAGGCATATTCCAGCAGGTTCTGTCCCACTTTCCAGACATCGAGCAGGGCCTGCGCCGGCCCTTCTGCCTCGATCAGGGCATCCCCGGCCTGCAGCACCTTACCACTGGCGGCATGCCGTATCTGGACGACCTGCCGCTGCGCAAGCAGGCGCACGATCTCCTCGGTACAGGCCGCCACCACAGGACCACGCGCTTTCCAGGCAATGCGTGCCGGCCGATCGCCGATCTCCAGTACCGCGCTGGTCAGGTCGAAATAGCCGATATCCTCACGCAACCAGCCATCCAGTTCATCCGTACCGAACAGCACATGCGTCGTTGTTTGCGCATTCATGAGGCACCACATCGATATCGTCTATATAACGCTATATTTTATCAAACATAGCGATGTACCAGACTGCGCTGCATTACCCCGCCAGCAAGGCGGCCACCTTTTTCCAAGTCTGCGGGCTTTGTGTGATCGATACCGAGAAGCGGATATGCGTATCCGGTGCCTGTGTTGGCGAGAACAGACGGCCGGGAGCCAGCAGCAGCCCGTCGGCAGCGGCCCGGCGCGCCAGTTGCTCGCTGTCCTGCCCGCAGTCCAGCCACAGGAACATGCCGCCCACCGGCTCCGGATCGATCCGCAAGCCCAGCCGGCCGAACAGCCGCAGGCTTTCGTGGCGGGCCGCATCGACCTGCTGGCGCACGCGCTGGACATGGCGCTGGTAGTCGCCGGACGATACGATCTTCTGGATGATGCGCTCATTGAGTTCCGGCGTCGTCAGGCCGGACAGCAGCTTCAGGTCTGTCAGTGTTGACACCAGCTCGGGGGCCGCAGCCAGGTAGGCAACCCGCATGCCCGCCGCCAGTGTCTTGGCAAACCCGCCGGCATGTACGACCCGCTGCAGGCCATCCAGCGCCGCCAGACGTATCGCGCCCCCAGGATGCAGATCGCCATAGGTATCGTCCTCGAAAATCCTGAAATCGTATTGCTCGGCCAGTTTCAGCACCGCATAGGCAGACCGCGCCGACAGGCTGTAGCCGGTCGGATTGTGGATCGCACTGTTGATGATGAACAGCCGCGGGCGATGCTCCCGGGCCAGTTGCTCCAGCACGGCCACATCCGGGCCATCCGGCCCGCGTGGCACCCCCAGCACACGGACCCCGGCAGCCGCCAACCGCCCGAATACAAGAAACCAGGCCGGATCCTCGACCAGGACACAGTCACCCGGCTGCGTCAGGGCA
This sequence comes from Corticimicrobacter sp., assembly GCF_040137905.1. Taxonomy (NCBI): domain Bacteria; kingdom Pseudomonadati; phylum Pseudomonadota; class Betaproteobacteria; order Burkholderiales; family Alcaligenaceae; genus Corticimicrobacter; species Corticimicrobacter sp. The sequence continues at coordinate 34,417 of NZ_JBEFDG010000089.1, read as the reverse complement.
CGCAGGACCAGGTCAACCGCATGCGTCACGCCAGCCGTCAGCAGCAGATTCTGTTCGGGATGCGCAGGAATGCCCAGCCGCTGCAGGGCATCCGCCATGGATACACGCAACGGCAGATAACCCTGCGGCGGGCCATAACCCAGCAGGGACGAGCAGGAACCACGGCCCGTGCTGCGCACGGCGGCTGCCAGCATATCCGCGTCCAGCCACTGCTGCGGCAGCAGCGCCGATGATCCCGGCACGAAACCGCCACCGACATCGCGCAGGGTGCTTTTCAGCAGCCATGCCACATCCAGCGTCGCAGCCGCCGGTTCGGTCCCCTGCCCGGCGGTCAGGCGGGTATCGAGTGCACCCTGGTCCTGCGGGGCAGGCCGGCCACTGACGAAATAGCCTGCGCCCTGGCGCGCCTGCAGCCACCCCTGGCCGACCAGTTGCTCATACGCCTCGACGATCGTGAAACGACTGACTTCAAGATGTTCGGCCAAACGGCGGATGGACGGCAGGCGGCTGCCGGGCCGCAGTCCCAGCAGGGTGATCTTGCGCATCAGCATGGCCACGATCTGCTCGGTCAGTGTCTGGTCGCTGTCCCGCAGAGGGGGCTCGAAAGCATCCACCAAGAGACTTTTCATGCCTTTGCTCCAGTACAGTAATCAATTTATCCGGAAAATTGTACCGGTACTGTACCGCACATCCTGGCTATAGTGAGCAGCATGAACAGCCTGCCCATTTTTCTGCCGATGGCACTTTTTGCCTTCGCCTCGTCCATTACGCCCGGCCCGAACAACATCATGCTGGCCAGCTCCGGCCTGAACTACGGATTCAGGCGCAGCGTACCGCACATGCTCGGCATCAGCGGGGGATTCATGATCATGCTGGTCGTCACCGGACTGGGGCTGGGCACACTGTTCCAGACCTGGCCGGTCCTGCATGACATCCTGAAGATACTGAGTGCCGTCTACCTGCTGTACCTGGCCTGGCGTATCGCCACGGCAGGTCCGGTCACCACGGCCGAACACAGCGGAAGGCCGTTCAGCTTTATCCAGGCAGCCCTGTTCCAGTGGGTCAACCCCAAGGCCTGGACCATGGCACTGGGTGTGATCGCCGTCTATGTGCCGCAGCAGGACTTCCTGACCAACCTGTTGCTATCGGCACTGCTCTGCGGCCTGGTCAACCTGCCCAGCATCTCGGTCTGGACGCTGTTCGGCATGGCACTGCGGCGCTGGTTACGCCAGCCCGGCGTCGTGCGGGCTTTCAATGTGCTGATGGCTCTGCTGCTGGTGGCGTCGCTATATCCGATGCTGCGGAACTGACGAACGCGGCATGGCCCGATGCCCGCAAGGCACAGGCCGGGCACTCGCCGCAGCCATAGCCCCAGGCATGCCGGTGGCTGCGATCACCCATATAGCAGGTATGGGTTGACTCGCACACCAGTTGCACCAATGCCTCGCCACCCAGCGTCCGGGCCAGTTGCCAGGTTTCCCGCTTGTCGAGCCACATCAGTGGCGTCTCGATCACCATGCGGGCATCCAGCCCGAGGCTGAGCGCGACCTGCAGGGCCTTGAGCGTATTGTCGCGACAGTCCGGATAGCCTGAGTAGTCGGTTTCGCACATGCCCCCTATCAGCACCTCGAGCCCGCGCCGCCAGGCCACAGCGGCGGCAAAATTGAAGAACATCAGGTTGCGCCCCGGCACGAAAGTATTGGGCAGCCCGCCCTGCTCGAATTCGATGGCCTTGTCCTGTGTCAGGGCCGTATCGCTGATATGGCCGAGCACCGACATGTCCAGCATGTGATCCTCGCCCAGCTTGTCGGCCCACTGCGGAAACTCGTCGCGCAGGGCCTGCAGCACCGTCTGCCGGCATTCAAGCTCGACACGATGGCGCTGCCCATAGTCGAAGCCGATCGTTTCGACGTGGTCGTAGCGATCCAGCGCCCAGGCCAGGCATGTCGTGGAGTCCTGTCCACCCGAGAAGAGAACCAGTGCGCGCGATGTCATCATGTGCGGGATTATAGTAAGTGGTGGCGGCCCCTGACTGACAGCCACGCCGACCAGAATGATCCATGCTACCCGGTGGGTGAATCCCTCACGGATCTTTCCCCCTGAAAACAACAGTGACCCGACATACAGTGACAGATCTCGCCCAACGCAGCCTCCTGCCCGATACCTCAGAACACGGATTGCCATTTGAGACCCAGGAGCTCCGGGATCAACTCGAACACTTCCTGCGGCACACCTGGATGGATCCTTTTCTCAACGAAAAACGCATCATCGGTCATTACAAATGGGGGGTTTACGCGTTCTACGATTATGACCACGAACCTATTTATGTAGGCCAGACGAACGAACAGCTCAGCACGCGTATCCGCAGACACCTGACGAACCAGCGTACCGACGCCGTGGCCATGTCGGTACTGGACCCCTACGAAGTCTGCTACATCGAGGTCTGGCCACTGACAGACGTAGAGGGCGTCGAGATTGACCGGACCGACGTCAAGACAGCGAAAGCACGCTTGAATGCCATGGAACATGCTGCCTACATGCATCTCATCCGACAGTCCAGATTCGGAGCCATCCTGAACGAGAAGCCTCCCCTCTCGCCTGATCATCCCATCGATCTGCCTGCGTCGTACCACGCAAAAGTCGTCTCTGACGAAGTGAGCCGCCTGAGAGACCATCCCGATCTGCGACTGGCCCGACGCGCCGCAACCATCGCCCGACTTGCCAAAGTCATCGCTGAACGCAAGGTGCAGACAGGCCTGCGCCACACCTTGCTGACCCAGGCTCGTCGCTTGGCCGATCTGGCCGAAAGACGTGTCCGCGGCGCACCGGCCAACCTGGATACATCAGGTGGCGATGGCGATGAAGGCTGACCGCCTGTCAGGCCCGGTTTCATGATGAAAGATGCCCTTGGCACCCACCAGACGACTGTATACAATAACAGTGGTTTGAACATATCAGGCCAGCCACGCTTGCCCCATGGATATCAAACATGACCAACCAGCCACAACAATTTGATTTTTATGAATTCTTTGCCGGTGGCGGCATGGCCAGGATGGGTTTGGGCAAGCAATGGAACTGCCTGTTCGCAAATGACTTCGATCCCAAAAAAGGGGCTTCATATGCCGCCAACTTTGGGGATGATGCCTTGCATATCGGTGATGTGGCCAGGGTTCAGCCAGCGCAATTGCCAGGACAGGCCATGCTGGCATGGGGCTCTTTTCCATGCCAGGATCTCAGCCTGGCAGGCAATGGGAAAGGACTGGCCGGCAGCCGATCCGGCGTATTCTGGGCGTTCTGGGATTTGCTGACCCGCCTAAAGGCCGAGCAACGGATGCCGCCGATCATCGCGCTGGAGAACGTGTCGGGTCTTGTCACATCGCACCGAGGCAAGGACCTCACCACACTCATCGAATGCCTTGCAAAAGCAGGCTACCGCGTAGGAGCCCTGGAAGTCGACGCGGCACATTTCGTGCCCCAATCCCGTCCCAGGCTTTTTATCATCGCAGTGCAAAAAACCGTCCCCATGCCCAGGGGCGTCACAACCCGAACCCCCAACCCGGCATGGCATCGCAGGCAGCTTCAAGATGTCGTCGAAGCCTTGCCCGTGGGTGTCCGCAAGTCCTGGGTATGGTGGAAACTACCGATGCCGGAAGGGGCTGTGCCACACCTGGAAGAGCTGATCGAAGATGCCCCGACATCGGTCGCCTTGCACAGCACCACGCAAACGCAGCAGCTTCTGGACATGATGACTGCCGCCAATCTCGCCAAGGTCCACGAAGCGGCCAGGACGGGCGCGCGCCAGGTCGGCACCCTCTACAAGCGCACCCGCCTGGGCACGCAGCGCGCTGAAATCCGCTTTGACGGCATTTCCGGCTGCCTGCGCACCCCGTCTGGTGGCTCATCTCGCCAGATCGTGATGATCATCCAGGGCAAACAGATCCGCTCACGTCTGATATCCGCCAGGGAAACTGCGCGGCTCATGGGCATCCCGGAGTCCTACCAACTTCCCGACAAATACAACGAGGCATACCATCTCACCGGAGATGGTGTCGTCGTTCCAGTCGTCTCCCATCTCGCCAGGCACATTCTGGAACCGCTGGCTCTGAGCGCACGCCACGCAGCAACCGAGACACAGCAAAACGCCTCGCATGACACGTCACTGCGCGCGGCCTGACTCTTTTTACTGCTTGCGCAACCGTTCCGCCAGCCCCAGCACGTCGGGCAATTGCATCGGCTGGGCCGGCAATTCGAAACGTGAAGCCTGTGGGGCCGTCCGGTCCAGCCTGGACAGTGTCATGAGATTGTCGACCCGCAGCATGCCCAGGCCGCGCGCCAGCACCTCGTCGGCCAGAGCGACCGTACCGGCCGGCACGGGCTGGCCGAGCGATTGCTGCAGACGCCGTGCCGCCTCGATAAAGCGCCGAGTGTAGGACACGACTTCAGCATCCTGGGTCAGCACGGCCTCGACCCGGCGTTCCTCGCCCTGCGGGTTGAGATAGGTCAGTCGATATACGCGACCATCGACCCCGGCTACCGACTCACGACGGCCGAGATCGTCCAGGCTGACGAACTCGGCAACGGCAGCCGGGCCGCTGCCCACCTGCAGGAACTTGCCGGGGTCGACCGACAGCAACCGCAACCACTGCCCGAGTTGGGCTGCATCGGCCACCATCTGGCGTCCGTTGAGGTCAAACACACCATACGTCCCGTCGGCCCGCACCAGGCCATAGCCGCGCTGCTGCGGGTCGGTTTGCATCCGCAGCATCGTATCTGTATATTCCAGTCTCAACTGCACCGGCCGCCCGGACGAATCGCTCTCCTGAAGACGGTAATGCGCCGTCCCCGCCGCCTGGGCCAGGCCGCACAGCGCCAGGCCCAGCGCCGCCAGCAAATAATGCTTCATGCATGCTCCCGAAGGATGGGTTTGCAAAATATGCACTGTCGCCGCTTCTGACGCGCCGCGCAACACAAAAAGGTAATCGTTTGAATCTTAATATACTGCTCCAGTACCTGGCGCCCCAGAAAACGCTGACCCGGCTGACCTACGCGCTGGCACGCTGGACCTTCGGCCCCTGGAAGCGATGGGCCATCCAGCATGTCATTCGCAAGTTCAACGTCGACCTGTCGCTGGCAGCCGAGCCCAACCCCGAAGCCTATCCGCACTTCAACGCCTTTTTCACGCGCACGCTGCGCCCCGATGCCCGCCAGGCCGATCCCGACTGCAATGCCCTGCTCTGTCCAGCCGACGGGCGCATCAGCCAGGTCGGGCGCATCGATGCCGGGCGTATATTCCAGGCCAAGGGTCACGACTACAGCGTCGACGAACTGCTGGGCGGCGATGCCCAGGCCGCAGACCCTTACCGCAACGGCCATTTCGTCACGATCTACCTGTCCCCCTCCGACTACCATCGCGTGCACATGCCGCTGGGCGGTCGCCTGGTGCGTACCGTGCATGTGCCGGGCAAGCTGTTCAGCGTCTCACCCGCCACGGTCGATGCCGTGCCGCGCCTGTTTGCCCGCAATGAACGTCTGGTCTGCCATTTCGAGAGCGGCCACGGCCCCTTCGTGGTCGTGATGGTCGGAGCCATGCTGGTATCTTCGGTCACGACCGTATGGGGCGGCCTGACCATTCCGCCCTATGCCCGCGCCATCCAGCAGCGCGACTACGACGACGACACCATCGAAATCGACCGTTTCGCCGAAATGGCCCGTTTCAATATGGGCTCGACCGTGATCGTGCTGTTCCCGGACGGCATGGCCGAACTGGACGCACTGGGCCCCCAGCAGAAAGTACAGTACGGGGAGCGACTGGGACAATTGACGGCGGCACACCGCTCGGCCGAACGGGCCTGACACCACATTGAGGTCAGCGCACCCTCAGTGCATGAACGCCAGCAGCGTATCGTGCATCTCGAAGTTGCAGGTCTCCCGGATCATGTCCACCACCAGTGACACCTGGTGGCTGATCAGGTCCCGCTTGAAGACCGCGTAATACTGCACACGGGGCAGTTCCGGCGAGACTTTCAGGGCGCGCAGCACCCCGCGCTCGACCAGCGGGCTGAAGTAACCGCGCGGCAAGTGGCTGATGCCCTGCCGCATGATGGTCAGGCGCGCCATCATGTCGAGGCTGTTGCAGGTCAGCACGCGCTTGAGCGTAATGCCCTGCTCGGTGAACCAGGCATCGTACAGGTGCGACAGCGCCGAATTGGTCGGCTGGGTAATCACCGGAAACGGCACCAGATCCTGCGGGGTCAGATCCGCCTCGAAGTCGATGTCCAGATCCGGGCTGGCCATCCAGACATTGACGATCGCCTCCAGGGGGACGCTCTCGTATTCGTAGCTCCAGAACGGCCCCGGCATCACGGCCAAGTCCAGGCTGCCGTTCATCAGCCGCTCGTACAGCGTAATGCCGCCATCGATCTCGGGCAGCAACTGGATATTGGGATAGCGGCGGCCGGCCTCGCCGATCAGGCGCGCCAGCCAGGTCACGCCGCTGAGTTCCGTCACGCCCAGGCGCACGGTGCCTTCGAAGCGCGAGGTATCGGCCATTTCGCGCACGATGTTGTTGTTCAGCACCAGCAACTGGCTGGACAGCTCGAACAGGCGGCGTCCCTGCTGGGTCAGGACCAGCTTGCGGGTGTCACGCTCGAACAGCGGCGCGCCCGCAAAGGTTTCCAGTTCGGCCACCCGCTTGGCAATCGCCGACTGCGTGGCGAACAGGCGCTTGGAGGCGGCATTGAAACTGCCCAGCACGGCACTCCAGTGAAAAGCCTCCATTTGCTTCAGTGTGAACATGGCCGCGGTCGAGGTGTAGTGCGATCGCGTCAACATAGCACACTGCGCAGGTCAATGCGCCCGTACATCGGCCAGGAACTTCTGCGCCCGGGGATGCCTCGGGTTACCGAAGAATTCATCGGGTGCTGCCACTTCGATGATCTGTCCGGCGTCCATGAACACGACCCGGTCGGCCACTTCGCGGGCAAAACCCATTTCGTGGGTCACGCAGACCATCGTCATGCCGTCGCGCGCCAGCGCCTTCATGACCTGCAGCACCTCACCGACCATTTCCGGATCGAGGGCACTGGTCGGCTCGTCGAACAGCATGACCGGCGGCTTGAGCGCCAGCGCCCGGGCAATCGCCACGCGCTGCTGCTGGCCGCCCGACAGCGAGCCCGGATAGGCCTCGGCCTTGTGGGCCAGTCCCACCCGTTCCAGCAGGCTCATCGCCAGATCGCGGGTTTCCTGCTTGCCTTGCTTGCGCACATGCACGGGTGAATACATGATGTTCTGCAGCACGCTCATGTGCGGAAACAGGTTGAACTGCTGGAACACGAAACCGATGCCCCCGCGCAGGTGATTCAGATTCACCCCTTTGGCATGAATGTCCTGGCCATCAACCAGGATGGTGCCTTTCTGGATTTCCTCGAGGCGATTGATGGTGCGGATCATCGTGGACTTGCCCGAACCGGACGGCCCGCAGACCACCATGACCTCGCCCTTGCGGACATGCAGGTCGATATCGGTCAGGACGTGATGGTCACCGTACCACTTGTTGACTTTGTCGAATTTGATCATGGGAGCGTTCTTTCCGAAAGATTCAGGCTGGGCTCATCTGCCGCACGCGGCGTATTTTCCGATCCAGCCAGCCGACTGCACGACTCAGGCTGAAGCAGACGATGAAATACATGATCGCCAGGATGCCGAACACCTGCAGCGGCTGCGTCAGCACCATGTTGTTGATCTGGTTCGCGGCGAAGGTCAGCTCGTTCACGCTGATGACGTATCCCAGCGACGTTTCCTTGATGGTCGAGACGAACTGGCTGGTCATGCCCGGCAGCACGTTGAACAGCGCCTGCGGCAGGATCACCTTGCGCAGCGTGGTCCAGTAGCCCACGCCCAGCGAGCGGGATGCCTCGATCTGTCCCTTGGGAATGGCCTCGATGCCGGCGCGGATCACCTCGGACAGGTAGGCGCTCTCGTAGACCACAAGGGCGCAGACCAGCGTCCAGAATCCGCTGATGGAATGGCCTGTCACCTTGGGCAGCACGAAATAGGCCCAGAAGATCAGCATCAGCAGCGGCATGCCCCGGATCATGTTGACCGTGTAGCCGCTGATGCGGGCCACCCAGCGATACGGGCTGGTGCGGGCCACGGCCAGCAATACCGCCAGCGGGAACGACAGCGACAGGCCGCACACGGCCAGGATCAGCGTCATGGCCAGTCCGCCGAGCGGACCATTGGGATACTGGCCGACCAGCAGCATCGGCCAGTATTGTTGCAGGATATCAAGCATGGCCAGCCCCCCTGTTCAGGGCAAAGCGTGCCTGGATGCGCATGCCGATCAGCATGATGAGGAAGGACCCGCACAGGTACAGCACGGTCGCTGCGCCAAAGGTTTCGAAGGTGCGATAGGTTTCATTTTCGATCTCGCGAGCCTGGTAGGTCAGCTCGACCACACCGATGGCCATGGCCACGCTGGTGTTCTTGAACAGCAGCAGCGCGCGACTGATCAGCGGACCGGTCGAAATGCGCAACGCCTGCGGCACGATGATGTAGCGCATCGTCTGCAGATAGCTCGAGCCCAGTGCGCGGGCCGCCTCGAACTGCGTGCCCGGAATGGCACGCAGGCCGCTGCGGATATCTTCCGCGATATAGGCCGAAGAACCGAGCGCCAGCGCGATTGCTGCCAGCGACAGCTCGGCATTGTGGGCATAGAGCCAGCTGCGGAACCCTTCCGGCAACAGCTCCGGCATGCCGAAATACCAGAACAGCACCTGCACCATCAGCGGCACATTGCGGTGGTATTCGACGAAGGCATCGACAATCCAGCGGCAAATCCGCAGATCTAGCGTGCGCACGACGACCAGGACCATGGCAAGCGAGAACGCCATGACCCAGGCCACCGAGAACAGCGTCAGCGTGGTGGCCATGCCATTGAGCAATTGCCACAGGTAGACGGATTCAAGCATTTGGCATCCCGGACGAAACGATCACTCGGCGATCGGTGCGATCTTGAAGCTGCGCTCCAGCTTGTAGGGTGTTTCGGCACCGAACCACTTTTCGAACAGTGCCGCAGCCGTGCCATCCTGTTCGGCCTCGTCGAGGATCTCGTTGACGCGGGCCACGAAGGTCGGTTCATCCTTGCGCATGCCCAGGCCCCAGTACTCCATGAAGACCGGCTCGCGCACGATGGCGACCGGTGCCGTCGGCGGCGATTGCAGCAGCAGGCGCACCAGCACCAGTTCGGAAGCAACCTGGGCATCGATCTTCTTCTGCTGCAGGGCCAGGTAGGTGGCCGAGCTGTCGGCGTAGCCGATCACGGAAGACTTGTCGAGAATGCGCTTGACCTCGCGTTCTGAGCTCGATCCCTTGGTCGCTCCCACACGACGGCCGTTGACCTGCTCGACGGTCTCCAGGCCCGAGTCCTCGCGCACCAGCAGCTTCTGCGGGCTGACGTAGTAGGCGTGACTGAAGGCGATCTGCTCGGCCCGCGCCGGCGAATGGCCCAGGTTGGCGGCCAGGATATCGACGCGACTTTCGTTGAGCTCGGGCACGCGGGCCGCCACCGACAGCAACTTGTATTCGACGTCCACGCCCAGCTTGTCGGCCACCAGCTTGCAGACATCCACGTCGTAGCCAACCAGGGTACGGGTTGCGGCATCCTGGAAGCTGAACGGCTGCGACGTCCCCAGGGTGCCGCAGAGCAGCGTGCCGCGTGCAGCGATATCGGCCAGTTGGTCGGCATGGGCCGGGGCTGCCGAGACCAGTGCGGCCAACGACAGGCAGACAGATGCGGTGATTTTGGATTTCATGGTTTTTTCCCCTTGGATGACGCGCACGTTCAGGTGCGCGAATAAATTCAGACCAGCTTTTCGCAGGCCGCCCGGATTCCCAGGCAACCGGCGCGGATATCGTCCAGCGAAGCCGCAAAGGACAGGCGGAACGTGCCCGGTGCGCCATACGCGGTGCCACTGATCACCGCCACGCCGGCATCCCGCAGGAAGAACAGGCACAGGTCCTCGTCGTTGCGGATGACCGCGCCGTCCGGCGTGCACTTGCCGATCAGGGCAGCGCAATCCGGGAAGGCGTAGAACGCACCTTCCGGGCGGATCAGGGTCAGGCCGGGCACCGAGGCCAGCAAGTCGCAGGCGACCTCGCAACGTTCGCGGAAAATGGCCGCGAACTCGTCCACGCAGCCCTGGGGACCGGTCAGCGCCTCCAGCGCAGCCGCCTGGCTGATCGAGGATGCACCGGACGTGCTCTGCGACTGCAGGATCGCCATCGCCCCGACCAGCCCGGCCGGGCCGGCACCGTAGCCGATGCGCCAGCCTGTCATGGCATAGGCCTTGGACACCCCGTTGACCAGCAAGGTTCGATCCGCCAGCTCGGGAGCCACGGCCAGGATATAGCTGGGTGCCCTGTCGATGAAGCTCAGGCGCGCATACATATCGTCGGTCATCACCCAGACGTGCGGATGACGCACCAGCACATCGGCCAGCGCCCGCAATTCCTCCGCCGAGTAAACGGCACCCGTCGGGTTGCTGGGCGCGTTGAAGATCAGCCATTTGGTCCGGGGCGTGATGGCCGCCTCAAGCACTTCCGGGGTGAGTTTATACCCTGAAGCCAGATCGGTCTGCGCAATCACCGGCTCGCCACCGTTGACGAGCACCATGTCGGGATACGACACCCAATAGGGGGACGGCACGATCACCTCGTCGCCCTCATTGAGGGTGGCCGCCAGGGCATTGAACAGAACCTGCTTGCCACCGGTGCTGACGATGATCTGCCCGATCGGATAATCGATACCGTTTTCCATCTGCAGCCGGGCGGCAATCGCCTTGCGCAGCGCGGCCACGCCCTGCGCGGGCGGATACTTGGTCTGACCGTTGTCGATGGCGCGCTTGGCCGCCTCGCAGATATGCGCCGGCGTCGAGAAGTCGGGCTCGCCGATGGTCAGGTCGATGATGCTGCGGCCCTGCTCGCGCAGTTCCGCAATGATGCCGCGTGCCGCCACGCTGGGCGACAGCTTGATACGTTTGATCCGGTCCGCAATGATGGACATGTCAGGCTCCTGTTTTTTCTGCAATCGTCTTGTCCAGCCAGGGCTTGGGATAGTTCCCGGCTGCAATCTTGCGCTTGGACTCGGCCTCGGCGGCCTCCTTGGCCTGCGCCTGGGCCAGCACCGCCCGAGCCTGAGCGTAGGGAATCGCCACCACACCATCGGCATCGCCGACGATGATGTCGCCGGGCTGGACCACCATGCCGCCGATGCTGACGGGCACGTTGACCTCACCCGGACCGTCCTTGTACGGCCCGAGATGCGACACGCCACGTGCGAAGCAGCCAAAATCATGTTCGGCAAACACGTCAGAATCGCGCACCGCGCCATCGATGACGAAGCCACGCACCCCGCGGCGGCGGGCATCGAGCATCATCAGCTCACCCACCAGCGCATTGCTGAGCTCCCCCTTGCCATCGACGACGATGATCTGGCCTTCCGCTGCCATTGAGATCGCCTTGTGGATCATCAGGTTGTCGCCCGGCCGGACCTTGACGGTCACGGCAAAGCCGACGATGCGCTTGCCGGCCACATGATAGGGCCGCAGCCCGACCGCGCCGTACAGGCGTTGCATGCAATCGCTGATCTGTGCCACGCCGATCTGCTCGAAGGCATCGAGCAGGCTGGCATCCTGTTCAGCCGCGGGGCTGGGGAAAATTCGGAATCCGATCGTATCCATGAGTCTCTGAAACACCGCTTGGGTATGGGGTCAGGGCTATTACACGGCAGCATGCGGCCTTCCTCAAAACGATATAAATTCCATCCGCATCAGGAGATTTTTTCCTGTTAGTGTTTACCCTATCAGGAAAATAGCGCTCGAATTATTCACTGTGCCCAGGCTGAACCGACATGCATTTTGCAGAGATCGAGCCAGGCGTAGCCCGCCTCCCTGTCATCACATCACAAGGGATTGCGCCAATGTCCTGCCACGAAGGAACAGGCTAGAGTGGCACCTGGGCCGTATCCCGCCCGTTTCAAGGAGACAGACCAATGACACATGGCACCGCCAGAACCCTCCCCCTGCTTGGCCTTGCACTGACCAGCGTACTGCTGGCCGCCTGCGGCACGACCACCTCGACCTCGGCCCAGCAGACCGGCCAGGAACAGCCCTCCTTCCAGCAATCCGCAGCGGCCCTCGCTGCAGCAGCTGCCTACGAATCCGGGCTGGAAATCTTCCACCCGGTCACGGGCACACAGGGCATGGTCGCCACCGAGCAGAACCTGGCATCCATGGTCGGTCTGGCAGTGCTGCAGGCCGGTGGCAATGCCGTCGATGCTGCCGTGGCGGTCGGGTTCGCACTGGCAGTCACGCTGCCCAATGCCGGCAACATCGGCGGTGGCGGTTTCATGGTGCTGCATGACGCCAAAACGGGCCAGAACATCGCGCTGGATTTCCGGGAAATGGCCCCCAGCCAGGCCAGCCGCGACATGTACCTGGGCCAGGATGGCAACGTGATCGATGGCAAGTCGCTCTACACGCACTATGCCGTGGGTGTGCCGGGTACCGTCGCCGGCATGGCGCATGCCCACGCAAAATGGGGCTCGCTGCCCTGGGCGCAACTGATCGCGCCCGCCATCCGCCTGGCCGATGAAGGCTTCATTGTCAGCAACAGCCTGGCCAATGGCCTGCAGCGTGAAAAGGACAACATGGGCAAGTGGCCTGCCACCCGTGCCATCTTCTGGCGCGACGGTGCACCGCTCAAGGCCGGCGACCGACTGGTCCAGAAAGATCTGGCCCGTTCGCTGACACTGATCGCGCAACAAGGCCCTGCCGCTTTCTACGAAGGCGAAATCGCCCGGAAGATTGCTCAGGAAATGGCGGCCTGGCCCGGTGCCATCACCCGGCAGGACCTGCAGGGCTATCAATCCATCGAGCGCAAGCCGGTCGAAGGCACCTATCGCGGCTACCAGATCGCCACCATGCCGCCGCCATCGTCAGGCGGCGCGCACCTGGTGCAGATGCTCAACATCCTGGAACGCTGGCCCCTGGCCGAGTGGGGCCAGAACAGTGCGCAAAGCCTGCACTACATGGCCGAAAGCATGAAGCTGGCCTATGCGGATCGTGCCGAATTCCTGGGTGATCCCGATTTCGTGAACATCCCGCTGAGCGGCCTGCTTTCCCAGGCCTATGCCGACAACCTCGCGCTGTCGATCACCGACCGGGCCCGCCCCGCCAGCGAAATACGCGCCGGCCAGCCACAAGCCTATGAAAGCGACCAGACCACACATTATTCGACCATCGACCAGCACGGCAATGCCGTCGCCGTGACCTACACGCTGAACACCAACTTCGGCACCGGCATCGTGGTACCCGGCACCGGCATCCTGCTCAACAACGAGATGGACGATTTCTCTGCCAAGCCGGGCGTAGCCAACACCTACGGCCTGATCGGCGGCGAAGCCAATGCCATCGCCCCGGGCAAGCGGCCGCTGTCATCCATGACGCCGACACTGGTGCTGAAAGACGGCCAGCCTTTCCTCGTCACCGGCAGCCCGGGCGGCTCGCGCATCATCACCACGGTGCTGCAGACCGTAGTCAACGTGATCGATTTCAACATGAACCCGGCCGAAGCCGCCTCGGTGCCGCGCATCCACCACCAGTGGCTGCCGGATGAACTGCGGGTCGAGAAGGGCCTGAGCCCGGATACGATGGCGCTGCTGGAGCAGCGTGGGCACAAGCTGGCGGTGAAACCCGCCATGGGGCGTACCCAGACGATCATGGTGCGGGATGGGAAGCTGTATGGGTATTCGGATCCGCGCAATCCGGATGGATTGACGCTGGGGTTTTAAAGGGTGGGAAGGCCGGGGGACTTAAAATCCCTCGGCAGGTACGGGCCAGGATTTGAGATAATCGAGACTCACTTCCCTGGTCGGCCTGCCTGACTCCTTCCATCGTGTCGACATCACAGGCATGCCAGGAAACTTGTTTCTTGCGCCCGTACTCAAAGTCTATCCATCATGAAAGTGCTTTCCGATCTCAACCCGAAACTGGAAGACTCCATTGTGTCCGTTGTCGAGGAGGGCAATATTCTCCAGACAAATAAAGATCACCAGGCAGCGCAACAGAAATATCAGGCCGCATGGGACTTGCTGCCTGCTCCCCAACTGGATTGGGAAATTGCCAGCTGGATCGCCTCATGCCTCTACAGTGTCCATTTTGAGTGCGCCGCCTATGCCGAAGCCAAAAAATGGGCAGAAATCTCCCTGAAAACCAGAAGCTCGGACATCGATACTGCCCCGCTTATTGACCTGGGCATGGTCTGCCACGAACTGGGCCAGAATGAAGAGGCATATGCGTATTTTCATGATGCCTATCGTTATGGCAAAAAACGGGCATTTCGGGAGCGTCCGAAAAAATATCTGGATTTTTATCTGAATCACGCGGCAACGAATCCACGACCATAGTTTTACGAAACATACCAACTAAAGTCCGCCGAAAATTACTCCTATCTTCCTGAACAATCCTGCCATGGCATCTCATTGACAGCCCGGCAAATCCGCCTCACAATCACCGCATGAAATACGGTGAATATATCTGGCAATCGCCGCACTGGCCTGACTGGCAATACGATCTTTCTGTCCTGGCAGAGCCCATGGCAGCGGTCAGCCGCGCCCAGGGCCACCTGTTGGGCCGCCTCACCGATGTCGGCATGGGCCTACAGGCAGAAGCCAGCCTGGCCGCGCTCACGGAAGATGTTGTCCAAACCAGCGCCATTGAGGGGGAAGCGTTAAACGTCGCCTCCGTTCGATCCTCTGTTGCGCGTCGACTGGGCGTAGACATCGGTGCCTTGGCCCCTGTTGATCGCCATATCGAGGGCGTCGTGGACATGGTGCTGGATGCCACCCGCAATGCAACCACTGCACTGACACAAGAGCGCCTGTTCAGCTGGCATGCTGCTTTGTTTCCTGCCGGCTATTCCGGCATGAACCGTATCCGCATCGGCAGTTGGCGAGACGACTCCACCGGGCCCATGCAGGTTGTATCGGGTGCTATTGGACGAGAAAAGGTGCATTTTGAAGCACCACCGGCTGATCGTTTGGCCGTTGAAATGGCACATTTCCTGGACTGGATCAACGCACGCACGCCCTTCGAACCTACATTGATTCGAGCGGGTCTGGGACACTTGTGGTGTGTCACATTGCATCCGTTCGATGACGGCAATGGTCGCATTGCCCGTGCCATCGGTGATCTGCTGATCACACGTTCAGATGGCAGTCTGCAGCGATTCTATAGCCTTTCGGCGCAGATTCAGCGAGAGCGCAAAGCCTACTATGACATTCTGGAACACACCCAGAAAGGCGACATGGATGTGACCACCTGGCTGCAGTGGTTCCTGGCAGCCTTGCTCAAGGCAGTGGAACAGGCACACATCAGCCTGGATCAGGTACTGGCAAAAGCGAAGTTCTGGCAAAGGGCCGCCAGCATCCCCATGAATACACGCCAGATCAAAGTACTGAACCGACTGCTGGATGGTTTTGAAGGCAATCTGACAACCAGCAAGTGGGCAGCCATCGCCAAATGCTCACAGGACACCGCCCTGCGCGACATCACAGAGCTGTTACGCCACGCTGTCCTGCAAAAAGCCGCTGGCGGCGGGCGCAGTACCCACTACGAGATCCGCCGGTTCTGCGCCTGAAATCGGAACCTCAATACCGGCACAGCACGAGACTTACGCCTGCTTGCTTGCCGCAGCCTTTTCCTCTCGCTCAAGCCGGGTATCCTGCCACGGCCAATGCCCATTGATTTCAACACCCAGGGAAATACTCAGGAAAGTGCGCACCAGCACCAGACCCGCGAGAATCAGCAAATCGTCGAGTGTGGGCGCAATGACCAATGAATTGAGAATATCTGCGGCAACGAGAAACTCCAGGCCAAGCAGAATGCTGCGTCCGAGCGAAGACCGAAAGGGATGATAGGCCTTGGCGTAGCCATCACGCAGCGATTGCCTGAAAAACTGCCAGGTTGCTGCGGCCGATCCTATCAGGATCGCGAGTGTTCCGCAGATTTCAAGCAGCGAAACAGACAATTCATAAAAATTTTTGAGCATGAGGGGCGTGCCAGGCGAATCGAATAGCAGGAGTGTGAACCTGTAGACCCGGTGTGTCTACAGGAGTCGCATGTAGGTGCACTCAGAATGCCCGCAATGCCGCACATTATCCCGGCAACCTGACCTACAGCATCTCAAGCACTCAAAAACCTGCCGATGGCAGCCTGCTGACCCGCCCGCATTTCAAGTGCCTGGCGCCCATCGTCTGTCAGGACAGCGATCATGAGAGCCGGGTGTGGCGAAGGTGTCAACGTTCTCTGTGGGATGGCCTCGATCAGCCCGAGTGACTGAAGCTTGTCGAAAATGGCCTGCTTCTTGTGCCATGGCGTTTGGCGTAATCGAACGAGTTCCAACACATGCCAAATGCTGGCGTGAAGCTGCACGGTCGTGGTGCTTTGAAGCTGCGTCATACCAAGGTCCTCATAAAGACCACACAAGATCACTTTTTTTGAATTATTGCGATCCAGAAATGCTGTCAAGCTTTTTACTGTACACCACGCTCATGTAAATAACATTTCAATCCACACGCATATGCTTATTCTGCATGAAGTGGCTGATCCGTTTATGTTTAATCTCATCAATACAACAAACAGGTCCGAGCAGGCCATTAAGCGGATACCCTACCGGCAGCACCGCTCAATAAGCCTGCCCTTTCCGACAGGATGGTTTACCTTCGTCCGACTCACCTCAGGTGATGCACCTCCTGCGCCCCATACACCTGCACCGGCAACCCGGCCTCACGCGCCTTGAGCTGCAGCGCCAGATACTGGGAATAATGCCGTGACTGGTGCAGGTTCCCGCCATGGAACCACAGGGCCGGCTGCTGGGTCGGTTTCCACATATTGCGCTGCTCCCCTTCCCACGGCCCCGGATCCTTGGTGGTGTCCGATCCCAGGCCCCAGCACTTGCCAACCCGGTCGGCCATTTCCTGTCCGGCCAGGTCGGCCACCCAGCCATTCATCGAACCATAGCCGGTGGCGTAGACCACCAGATCGGCCGGCAGCGCCGTGCCGTCGGCCAGGACCACGGCATCCTCGGTCAGATGGCTGATATCCGTGCGTGACCTGAGCTTGATGCTGCCATCGATGATCAACTGGCACGCGCCAACATCGATGTAGTAGCCGGATGCCCGGCGCAGGTATTTCATGAACAAGCCGGAGCCGTCATCGCCCCAGTCCAGCATGAAACCAGCCGCCTCAAGTTGGCGATAGAAGTCGGCATCACGCTCACGGATCTTGTCGTAGACCGGAATCTGGAAGTCGGCCATGATGCGATACGGCAGCGAGGCAAACAGCAGATCGGCCTTGCGCGTTGTGACACCGGCCGCCAGCGCCCGTTCGGAATACAGATCGCCCAGGCCGATCTCCATCAGCGAATCTGAACGCACGATGTGCGTGGACGAGCGCTGCACCATGGTCACGTCCGCGCCCGCCTCCCACAGGGCCGCGCAGATGTCATGGGCCGAATTGTTGGCACCGATCACCACCACTTTCTTGCCGGCATAGGCTTCGGGGCCGGGGTGCTGCGAAGAGTGCTGCTGCTCGCCCTTGAAGACATCCTGTCCGGCGATTTTCGGAATGTTCGGCTTGCCCGACATGCCGGTGGCAAAGACCAGTTGCTGTGGCCGCAGGATCTGCGTCTGGCCATCGCGCTCGATCTCGACTTCCCAGGCCTGACTGGATGCGTCGTACCGCACCCGCTTGCATACGGTGCTGCTCCAGTAGTTCAGCTCCATGACCTTGACGTACATTTCCAGCCAGTCGCCGATCTTGTCCTTGGGTGCAAACACCGGCCAGTTCTCGGGAAAGGGAATGTACGGCAGATGGTCATACCAGACCGGATCGTGCAGGCACAGCGACTTGTAGCGCCGACGCCAGCTGTCGCCAGGCCGGGCATGCTGATCGATGATGAGGGTGGGCACGTCGAGTTGCCGCAGGCGTGCGCCCAGTGCGATGCCGCCCTGGCCGCCGCCGATGATCAGCACATAGGGCTGGCGGGTCGTCCCGAGTTCGGCCTGTTCCTGCTGGCGTCGCTCCTGCCAGGTCTGGCGGCCACGCCGGATGCCATGTTCGGCCCCCATGGGGCGGCGTACGCCCAGGGGCTCCTCGTGCCCCTTCAGCTCGGACATGGTCGTGAGGAATGTCCCGATCCGGCCATGCTTGAGGCGGATATGTCCATAGCCACGCGCCAGCGCCGTCTCGATGCGCAGCCAGCCTTCGACCAGACCCTGCCCGTCGTCGCTGACAGGCTCTGTATCATCCCGCTTGAACGTGACCGGCGCAACGCCCTCCAGTTGCTGTGCCAGCATCTCACGTATCTGGTCACGCCCCTCCAGTGTGCGGATGTTCCAGGTGAACATGACCAGATCGCGCCAGTAACTGTCATCGGCAAACAGGGCTGCGGCTTCCTCTGGCGCATGGCGGGCCATCGCTTGGGTCAACTGTTCGAGAACGGTATCGAGCTGGCGTGCAGCCGGCGGCGTTTCCTGCTGTTTTTGCATGGTGTGTCTCCGTATCGTTTTTAATATGCCGGACTTCGTGCTGTCCGGTCATGGAGAACCAAGCAAATTACATGCCAGCCGCAAATCGGCCATGCTACTGGGGCCCGGCCGGCCAACACGGCATGAACCTGTGCCACGCGTGACACACGTGTCGCATCAGGTGTCGCGACCTGTATCGCCCTTGGTGCACTCGTTGTACAACCCATCGCGACGGATGTGGCGATGCAGTGTGGAACGGCTGATCCCGAGGCGTCGCGCGGCGGCGCTGACATTGCCACCGCAGGACTGCAACACGCGTTGCCATGCAGCCTCTGCTGACCCATCGCCCGTATTGCTGTCGGGCGAGAGCCCCGGTCGCACTGCGCACAAGGCCTCGGGCAAGTCATGGACTTCAATGCACGGCCCGTCGGCCAGGGCAATCGCCAGCATCAGTGCATTATCCAGTTCTCGCAAGTTGCCCGGCCAGTCATGCACCTGCAGCGCCTGCCAGGCGGCAGGAGACAGGCTTGGCACATCGCTATCGACGCCGTGCCGCTGCAGTATCTGCTGCACCAGCCACTCGATATCCGTGCGCTGCCGCAACGCCGGCAGCGACAGGACCGCCGCGTTCAGGCGATACAGCAGGTCAGCCCGGAATCGTCCCTGCGTCACCCGCGTACCCAGGTCCTGGTGTGTTGCCGAGATCACACGGATATCCACAGGCTTGCCGCTGCGCGCACCCAGGGGCATGACCTCCGACTCGGCCAGCACCCGCAGCAGCCGGCTCTGCAACGCCAGCGGCATGTCACCGATTTCATCCAGGAACAGGGTGCCGCCATCTGCAGCCTCGACCAGGCCGGCGCGGCCGCGCGCAGCGCCCCCCGTATAAGTGCCCGCCAGGTAGCCGAACAGTTCACTCTCGATCAGACTTTCCGGCAATGCGGCGCAATTGATGGCGACAAAATTCCCTTGCCTGCCGCTGGCAGTATGGATGGCGCGTGCCAGGCGCTCCTTGCCCGCCCCCGTCTCGCCCTGGAGCAGCACCGGCAGGTCACGCGTCGCCAGCCGTGCGGCCCTGGCCAGCATGGACTGCATGGCGACATCACCCCCTGCCAATCCCTGCAACGCAGGGGGCAGCGCGGCATCGGCCTCGACCCTGCCTACATCGGCAACCCGGCCTGCCGGCGCGCGACGGGGCTCGATCGCATGGGCAAACAGCACGCTGCCATCACGCGCCATCACGACGCGCTCCTGCGCCGGGCGATACCGCATCAGCGTCGGCAACTGGTCTGCCCCCAGGTGCAGGAAGCGTGTCATCTGCTGTCCCAGCAGGCCTGCCGGCTTGCGCCAGTCCAGGCCGGCAGCACGCGCCAGGATGCGGGCACCGGTATGCGTCATGCCTTTGATGCGCCCCGCGCCATCGATCGCCACGGCGGCCTCCGGATCGATATCCAGGAATTCGGGCGACAGCGACAGGCACAGAATCCACTCCTGTCGGTGGCAGGCCATGAGATTGGCCAGTTCGATGCGTCGCGTTGCGGCATTGGCCAGGTGCAGGGCCAGCCCCTGGCTGGCCTTGGCCTGCGGGGACTGCAACAGGGACAGGTCCAGCACGGCAGCCAGTTCCCCGTCGTGGTGGTATATGGGTGCCGCCGTGCAGGACAGCGGCGTGTGCACATGATCGAAATGATCGCTCTGGTGAATGGTCAGGGCTTCGCCGGTCTGGAGGCAGGCACCCACGGCACAGGTACCGGCCCGCTGCTCCGACCACTCCGAGCCCAGATAAAGGCCGGCCTGCCGCAAGGCGTCACGCTGGCCCTCTGCCCCCAGGAAATCGACCGCCACTCCTTTGCTGTCGGACAGCAGCAGCACGTAGTTCAGCCCTGCAACCTGCTGGTACAGGCGCTCCAGTCCGGAGCGTGCAATATTGATCAGCGCCTCGGACTGCTGGCGATGCTCGCGCAACTGGGCATCCGGCACGATATAGGCCTCGCAGGCCTGCGCCGGATCCAGCCGATGATGTTCGATGCACCGCCGCCAGCTGTGCACCACTGCCGCATCGCGCTGCGACAGGCTGCCCAGGCAAACGGCCTCGATTTCTTGGACATGCGCCACATGTGAAGACTGCATCCGACCTCATCCCGAAAACAGGCGCGCCCGGCCGGGCATGGCCTGGATGCCAGTGTGCCGTCATGGCGGCAGACCGTACATGCAGGTTTTCCTTGAGATGCGGTGCAGCAAACGCTTTGGGATTCAACTATGGCCAGTACCGGGAATGCAACATCAGCGCTGTTCGCAGGCTGCCGTGAACACCACGTCGGTATGCGAGTTCAGTGCCGTCTCGAACGAATCCTGCAGCACGCCGATGATGAAGCCAACCGCCACCACCTGCATGGCGATGTCATCGGGGATGCCGAACATGTTGCAGGCCAACGGAATCAGCAGCAATGACCCCCCCGCCACACCGGCAGCGCCGCAGGCACCGATCGATGCCACCACGCACAGCAGCATGGCCGTCAGGAAATCGACCGGAATGCCCAGCGTATGCACTGCGGCCAGCGTCATCACGCTGATGGTGATGGCGGCACCTGCCATGTTGACCGTTGCACCCAGAGGGATCGAGATCGAATAGGTATCCTCGTGCAGGCCCATGCGCTTGCACAGTTCCAGGTTGACGGGGATGTTGGCGGCCGAGCTGCGCGTGAAGAACGCCGTGACTGCACTTTCGCGCACGGCGCGCCAGACGATGGGATACGGATTGCGACGCATCTTCCAGAACGCCAGCAACGGATTCAGCCCGAAGGTGACCAGCAGCATGCTGCCAATCAGCACGGCCAGCAGATGCGCATATTCGAGCAACGCACCAAAACCCGTGGTGGACAGCGTATGGCACACCAGCCCAAAGATGCCCAGCGGCGCAAAGCGGATCACCACCCGCACGATCAGCGACACGCCTGCCGCCAGATCGGCCCACACCAGGCGTGTCGTTTCACTGCCATGGCGCATGGCCACGCCCAGACCCAGCGCCCAGACCAGTACACCGATGAAATTGGCATCAAGCAGGGCTCGCACCGGGTTGGTGATGGCGCTCATGAACAGGTTCTTGACGACCTCGACGATACCCGACGGCGGTGACAGCGCTTGCGTGCTTTCGCTCAGGGTAATGCCCGACGGAAAAAGGAAGCTGGCCCCTACGCCGATCATCGACGCCCCCAAAGTACCGATAACGTACAGCAGCAGAATGGGCCGGATATGCGTAGGCTGGTCGGCCTGCTGGTTGGCAATGGCCGAAACCACCAGTACCAGCACCAGGACGGGAGCTGCTGCGCGCAGGCCGGACACGAAGATGTCGCCCAGGAAACCGAACTGCCGTGCCGTATCGGGACTGAACCAGGCCAGCAGCACAGCCAGCAGCAGGCCAATGGCGATCTGGGTAATCAGCGGCACGCGGTTGAGGATGCGCAGTAGCGTTGAAGAAGATGCGGACATGGGATTGGATGCCGAAAGATGGATGGAAGAAGAGGCAAAACCGCGAGTTTACCCGGATGTGCCTCATCTCACGCCCGATGCACATGAACTGGATCAAGCCATGGCAAGAAATTGCGCTGACAGGCCCGACAGGCCCACAGCAACCTGCCGCTGATTCGCTCCAGACTGTCCTGCAACTCAACTATTGACGCATATCATTCTCAATTGAAAATTGAGACGATAGGATGGTATCGGCATCCATCACCATTCACACATCTTTCAGGAGCAGATCATGACCCGACACCTCGCCAGGATTATCGCCGGTACATTGTGCGCAGCAGCAGCGGCCGCGCAGGCACAGTCCTCGGCCGATATTGCCCTGCCCGGACCCGAACTGGCCGCACAGCAGGGGCGGGTTGTGCTGCACGAAGATGCCGCACATCATGTCCGCACGATCCGCGCCACGCTACCGCCGAACCAGGACCTGCAGCCCCACGGCCCCGACCAGGGCTATTTCATCGTGACGGTCATCAGCGGCACGCTGGAGCTCGGCTTTGGCACCGAATTCGACGCTGCCAGCCTGCAGACACTGCCCCCAGGCAGCGTGTTCACCCATCCCGTCTCGCAAAAGCACTTTGCCCGTACCGGAGCCGAACCGGTCGTGCTGCAGATCACCAGCATCCAGCCTGACTGATATCCTTGCCTGCATCACTCACGCGTCAATATATAGAAAACTCTCGTCTGCCAGTCCATTGCGCCTTCTGTACGCCTGCTCCCACTCAACATAGCCGTCCGGCTCAGTGGGGTCTATTCCATGAGCCCAATAGTTTTCGCCATACGCGATCAGCATGGCCCAGTGATATTCAAGCTCATGGCTGCACAGCACGACCGACATATGGCTGGCAGCCGCATTTTTCACCACTGCACTCGACGCCACCAGCAACTCACTCTCCTGCCGACTCTTGCCAGCATAGTCACACATCACTGCGCACAGCATCTCGACCCATGTTCGATAGTTGAACACTACCGAACCGCCGCCGGCATCGTCAAAAACCAGACCATCCACAATATCCATCAATCTCTATCCACCCTGACCCATTCAACCCGCTGCCAGGCATCGGCATCCAGGCGCGAAAAAACCCGTACTTCCTTGCCCCTCGAGAAATACGACACAGGAAAATCCTCGCTACTGGCCAAGGGCACAAAACTGCTGATGGCATTGCAGCCAAGGCGTTTCGACAGCATTTGCGCCACCAGACCCGTCAGCGCAGGAAGATACTGGCTGGCCACAGACTGCGAGCCGGCATGAAAACAGACCTCATGCAAAAACTCCACCTCTGCCATCACGGCCAGCACGTCCGAATTGTCGTTCACGGGAAATTGATTTTTCTCGACATAATCCCGATATTCAGCCACGGAAAAATAATCGAAATTCGAAATACTGAACTCAATATCAAATCCACCGACAAGGTTGATCAGCTCGGCGCGCAGCACTTCTCCCTCCGTGCAGTCCACCAGGAAACTAGATCTTGAAATCATGACTACCCCTACACATATCCTATAGCCAGTGTATTACCCGCGCAGTCACTCACGCCTCCAGCAGCAGTCATACTTACGTCATCTGCCCCCCATAGACTCCCAGATTCCGATCATTTTCATGACCTGACGCGGGAGTTCCACCATGTCCCTCAAGCCCCTGTTCCACGCCCTGCTCGCTGGCATCGGCCTGTGCGCCCTTGCACCGGCCCACGCCCTGGACGCACGCTACCAGGATGCCGATGGCGATCTGGTGGCGGATGCGCCGACCGACCCGGCCCAGTGGGTCGATCCGGCCACGCTGGTGTTTGCCTATACGCCTGTCGAGGATCCGGCTGTGTACGCCAAGGTCTGGGACGGCTTCCTTCAACACCTGGCACAGGTCACGGGCAAAAAGGTCCAGTTCTTCCCGGTCCAGTCGAATGCCGCCCAGCTTGAAGCCATGCGCGCCGGCCGTCTGCATGTGGCCGGCTTCAATACCGGCTCCAACCCCCTGGCCGTGAACTGCGCGGGCTTCGTGCCCTTTGCCATGATGGCCTCCAACGACGATCGCTTCGGCTACGAGATGGAAATCATCACCTATCCGGGCAGCGGCATCGAAAAGGTCGAGGATATCCGGGGCCAGAAACTGGCCTTCACGTCCGAAACCTCGAATTCCGGCTACAAGGCTCCCTCGGCCCTGCTGCGCGAAGAGTTCAAGATGGAAGCCGGCACGGACTACGAACCGGTCTTCTCCGGCAAGCACGACAATTCCATCCTGGGCGTTGCCAACAAAGACTACCCGGCCGCCGCCATTGCCAACTCGGTCAAGCAGCGCATGGAAGGCCGAGGCGTGGTCCAGCCCGAACAACTGAGCGTGATCTACACCTCGCAGACCTTTCCCACCACCGGCTACGGCCATGCCTACAACCTGAAGCCCGAACTGGCGGCCAAGATCCGCGAGGCCTTCTTCAGCTTCGACTGGAACGGCTCCGAGCTGCTGCAGGAGTTCGGCAAGAGCGAACCACCGCAAGAGAAGTTCATGCCCATTTCCTACCAGCAGCACTGGCAGGTCGTGCGCGACATCGATCGCGCCATGGGCATCGAATACACCTGCCAGTAACCGGCCCGCGCGCCGCACAAGGAGACGCGCCATGCTGCACATCCACGCACTGGAAAAACGCTATGCCACAGGCGACCGGGCGCTCAAGGGCATCAGCCTGGATCTCGCCCCCGGCGAGATCGTCGGCCTGATCGGCCCGTCGGGTGCCGGCAAGTCCAGCCTGATCCGCTGCATCAACCGGCTGGTCACGCCCAGCGCCGGACAAGTCGCCTTTCTCGGTCGCGACATGAACCAGCTCTCGGGCCGGCAACTGCGGGCAGCCCGTCGCGAGATCGGCATGATCTTCCAGGAATACGCCCTGCTCGAACGGCTGACCGTCATGGAAAACCTGCTGTCCGGGCGCCTGGGCTATACCGCCTTCTGGGCCAGCTGGTTTCGCCGCTTCGATGCGGCCGACATCGGCCGGGCCTACGAACTGCTGGCACGGGTCGGACTGGCGGGCATGGAAAACAAGCGCGCCGATGCCCTGTCCGGCGGCCAGCGCCAGCGCGTCGGCATTGCCCGCGCCCTGATGCAGCAGCCCAGACTGTTGCTGATCGACGAACCCACTGCCAGCCTGGACCCGAAGACGTCGCGCCAGATCATGCGATTGCTGCTGGAACTGTGCCGGGAGCATCAACTGGCGGCCATCATCAACATCCACGACGTCGTGCTGGCCACGGAATTCCTGCCCCGCATCATCGGCTTGCGCAGCGGCCAGATCGTCTACGACGGCCCGGCCACCGGCGTGGACGAATCGGCGCTGACACGCATCTATGGCGACGAAGACTGGAGCGCCCTGACCCAGCGGATGGAACCTGCCGCTGCCAGTCCGCATCGCGCAGAGGCCCTGGTACCGACGGCTGCGCTGGCTGTTGCCAACTCCTGAACACCGACTTGCGGCGTCACCTGGCCTGAGCAGCGTCGCAGGTCTCCATCAACAGGTCCTCGGATTACCCTGTATGCCGTCCTCTCCCTCCCTTGCCGGCAAGCCTGGATCATCGGCCCCCTGGCAGCGCCCGCCCTTCATCCGCAGTCGATTGCTGCGCTGGACCCTGATCCTGGGCACGCTGCTGTACCTGATGCTGGCGCTGGCGTCCCTCGACGTCAACTGGAGCCGAGTCAGCGAAGGGCTGATGCGCGGCTGGCGTTTTGTCGCCGCCTTCGCGCAACCGGATTTCAGTTCACGCTGGGGCGACATCGTGATCGGCTTCCGGGAAAGCCTGACAATGACCGTGACGGCCACTGCCGTCGGCGTGCTGCTGTCCCTGCCGGTCGCCGTGGGTGCAGCCGCCAATCTGGCCCCGAAGCCGGTCTATCTGTGCTGCCGGGCCATGATCGCCGCCGCCCGGACACTCAATGAAATCATCGTGGCCATCTTCCTGGTCGCCATGTTCGGCTTCGGCCCGTTTGCAGGTTTCCTGACACTGACCCTGGCCACCATCGGCTTCATGGCCAAGCTGCTGGCCGAAGATATCGAGGAAATCAGCCACGGCCAGCTGGAAGCCCTGCGCGCCAGCGGTGCCAGCCCCCTGCAGGTCCTGGACTTCGCCGTGCTGTCGCAGGTGCTGCCCCGTCTGGTCGGACTGTCGCTGTACCGCCTGGACATCAATTTCCGGGAATCGGCCGTCATCGGTATCGTCGGTGCCGGTGGCATCGGTGCCACTCTCAATACAGCCATGGATCGCTACGAATTCAATACCGCAGCCGCCGTGATCCTGGTCATCATCGCCATCGTCATGCTGGCGGAATACCTGTCGGGCTGGTTGCGTGAGAGGATCCAATGACCACCACCACCTGGCACAAGCGCACCTCATCCGCCAACCTGGCCGTATTCACCGGCTGGGTCCTGGCGCTGGCCTTCGTCTCCTGGGCCTTCCAGGTCATGACCCAGGACACGATCTGGGCTTTCGTAAGCGATGCACCGGCGCAATTCGCCGATATCGGCAGCCGCATGCTGCCGCCGGCTTGGGGTTTCATCAATGAACTCTGGCTACCCCTGTGGGAGACGCTCAACATCGCCACCCTCGGCACGCTGATCGGCACCGCCATCGCCATACCCGTAGCCTTCCTGGCCGCCCGCAACACCACGCCCAGCGTCCGCTTCGTTCGTCCCGTGGCCCTGCTGGCCATCGTGGCCTCGCGGTCGATCAACTCCCTGATCTGGGCCCTGCTGCTGGTTGCCATCCTCGGCCCCGGCGTGCTGGCCGGCATCATCGCCATCGCGCTACGCTCGGTCGGCTTCATCGGCAAGCTGATCTACGAAGCCATCGAGGAAATCGATCCTGCACAGACCGAGGCTCTGGCGTCCACCGGTGCATCGCCTGCCCAGGTCATGGCCTGGGGTGTCGTACCGCAGATCGCGCCCACGCTGGCCGGTGTCAGCGTATTCCGCTGGGACATCAACATCCGTGAATCCACCGTGCTGGGGCTGGTCGGCGCAGGTGGCATCGGGGTCAAACTGGAAGCCGCACTGGGCACGCTGGCCTGGCCCAAGGTCACGCTGCTCTTGCTGGTCATCCTGGCCACAGTCATTGTCAGTGAGTGGGTAACGGCGCAGGTACGACGCAAGCTGATCTGAGTCACGGCGTCGCCTCGACGCCAAGTCGTCTCTTTGAAGGCGGTGTCGTACCGCCAACCTATTTATGCACCACCGGCAATCAGAACAGCCGGCGACTGTCCCCCGCCACCTGCTGCAGCGCCTCTGCATCCAGCAGCGTCCAGTCGCGCTGGCGGCCTGAGATCCAGCCGTCTTCCTGCCACTTGGAAAACAACCGGTTGAGCGTTTCGGGGCGCATGCCCAGGCGTGCCGCCAGTTGCCGCTGGTTGACGGGCATGTTGATCTCGCGTCCGACCGGCCCGGCCAGATTCAGCATGTACACCGCCAGCCGCTGGGCGGCAGAACTGCTGATGACCCAATCGACCTCGTTGACCCGCTGATAGACCCGCTGGCTGAGCTGCGCAAGCAGGCGCAGGGCCAGATCCGGGTAGCGCCGGCAGCACTCGTGCAATTGCTGCCGACCCAGCAGGCAGACCTGGGCACTGCCCTGGGCCCGCGCCGTCATCGGATAGCGTCCGTGCGGCATGAACATGGCCGCGTCGGCCGCGACCTGACCTTCGCCCAGCAAGCCGAAGATTTTTTCATCACCATTGGCACCGAAGCGCAGGATCTCGACCTTGCCCTGCATCACCAGCAGGTAGGACGAAGCGGGTGCCCCCTCGCGAAACAGGATGTCGCCAGCGCTCGCCCGTACCACGCGGGAAAGCTGCAGCAAGGCATCCAGCACGGCAGGCTCGAAGTCCTTGAACAGCGCATAGGCCCCCAGCAACTGCCGGGCATGGACCTGCGCCATATCATGATTGATGTTTGTCATTTACGTCGGTGAGTTTATTTGCCACGATCAGAAGTGTATCTGACGTCCTGATTGCCCAGCGGTTTTATACATACAATTTACATATATTCCATACAAGAACACATGCCCGATCCGACACTCTGCACCGAACAGGAAATCACCGGCCTGGTGCATCAATTCTACGGCCGTATCCGTGCCGACGAAACCTTGGGGCCGATTTTCGAGGCCAGCGTCGATGATTGGGACGCCCATCTCGTCCTGCTGGTCGATTTCTGGTCCTCGCTGCTGCGCGGCACCCGCCGCTTCAGTGGCTCGCCCATGACCAAGCACGCGGCCCTGCCCGACCTTACTGCCGACATGTTCCGCCGCTGGCTGGCCATTTTCCACCAGTGCACCGCCGAACTCGACAATACCGCCATGCGCAATGAAGTCGAGGCCATGGCCGGGCGGATCGCCAACAAGCTCTGGGCCAATTACCAGGGTGTCCACGGCACCAGGCACCCGGGCGAGCCCTCCCCAGTACAATAAACCATGCCAACGGCATCATCATGATGGAGACAGAACCCTCGCATGACGCATCCTCGACATCCTGACCTCCCGCTCACGCTTCCCCCCGGCGTAGAACCCTACAGCCGCTCGCCCGACTTCACGCCGGACACGCTGCCGACAGCACTCCAGACAGACCATGCCACGGCAGCAGGCGTCTGGGGACGATTGCAGGTCCAGGCCGGACGACTGCGTTATCAACTGGCACAGTCGCCGGATGTCAGCGTGGAGCTTGCCGCCGGCGAATCCCTCATCATCGCGCCTGAGGTACGCCATCGCGTCGCCTTCATCGAGCCGGGTCAGTTCCATATCGAGTTCTGCCGGCTGCCCCGCCAGGGTGAATCCGCCTAGGCCCTGGCGATCACCTTATAATGACCTGCCCGCTTCAATGCCGAAGCGGGCCACAGGTCATGCCATGTCTGCCGTCCGTCTAGAGTCCATCTCCAAAACCTATCCCGCACACACCACCGCGCTGCGTCGCCTGCTGGGCAAGCCACCGCTGTCGCCCGGGTTGCGCGCGCTCAGCGACGTCAGCCTGGATATCGAGCACGGTGAGTTCTTCGGCCTGCTGGGTCCCAATGGTGCCGGCAAGACCACGCTGATTTCGATCCTGGCGGGTCTGGCCCACGCCACCAGCGGCCGCGCCTCGGTCTGTGGCTATGACGTCCAGAGCCAGTATCGGCAGGCACGCCGCGCCCTGGGCGTGGTCCCTCAGGAGCTGGTCTACGATCCCTTTTTTACCGTACGCGAAACATTGCGCATCCAGTCCGGCTATTTCGGCCTGCGCCGCAACGACGACTGGATCGACGAAATCCTGGCCAACCTCGGCCTGCTCGACAAGGCCGAAGCCAACATGCGCGCGCTGTCGGGGGGCATGAAACGCCGCGTGCTGGTGGCCCAGGCCCTGGTACACCGACCACCGGTCATCGTGCTGGACGAACCCACGGCAGGGGTTGACGTCGATCTGCGCCGCACGCTCTGGGATTTCGTCAGCCGCCTCAACCGTGAAGGCCACACCATCGTGCTGACCACCCATTACCTGGAAGAGGCCGAGGAGCTGTGCGGCCGCATTGCCATGCTCAAGGCCGGCCGCATCGTGGCCCTGGACCGCACCGCCTCGCTGCTGGCCCGTCTCGGCAGCCAGGATCTGGAAGAAGCCTTCGTGCGCATCATGCACGATGAAACCGGCGCAACCATGGAGCTGCCCGCATGATTACCCCGCAATTCGACGCCGGCTCCGGCTTCCCGACCCTGCTGCGCAAGGAAGTCCTGCGCTTCTGGAAAGTGGGCCTGCAAACCATCGTGGCCCCGCTGGTCACGGTGTTGCTCTACCTGGCCGTCTTTGCCCAGGTTCTCGAAGGCCGCCTGCAGGTCTATGGCACCATTCCCTACACCACCTTCCTGGTGCCGGGCCTGATCATGATGAGCATCCTGCAGAATGCCTTCTCCAATCCTTCCTCATCACTGATCCAGAGCCGGATCACCGGCAATCTGGTCTTCATGCTGCTGCCGCCGCTGTCGCATCGCGAGATTTTCTGGGCCTACGTCCTGGCTGCCGTCCTGCGTGGCCTGATCGTGGGGCTGTGCGTCGGACTGGTGGCCATGGCCTTCGTCGATCTGCCGCTGGCCCGCCCCTTGTGGATGGTGATCTTTGCCGTACTGGCCTGCGGCATCATGGCCGTGCTGGGCCTGCTGGCCGGGCTGGTATCCGAGAAATTCGACCAGCTTGCTGCCTTCCAGAATTTCCTGATCATGCCGGCCACGTTCCTGTCAGGCGTCTTTTTCTCCATTCATACCCTGCCGCCCTTCTGGCAGAGCGTCTCGCACTGGAACCCCATCTTCTATACTATCGACGGTTTCCGCTACGGTTTCTTCGCACAGTCCGATGTCTCGCCCTGGCACAGCCTGGGCGTCACGGCTGGCGTCTTTGCCGTCCTTTCGGCCCTGACGCTGCGCCTGATGGCGCGGGGCTACAAACTGCGCTACTGAGTCACTGCCATGCTGCCCACTCCCGAAAAAGTCCAGAGCTACATCGAAGCAGGCCTGTCCTGTACCCACGTCCAGGTCGAAGGCGATGGCGCACATTTCCAGGCGCTGATCGTCAGCACGGCCTTCGAAGGCAAGCGCACGGTGGCCCGCCACCAACTGGTCTATGCCGCCCTGGGCGACCGCATCCAGGGCAGCAATGCCGAAATCCACGCGCTGGCAATGACCACGCTCACGCCAGCCGAATACCAAGAGCAGTTCAATGGATAAACTCCTCATCACTGGCGGTCGCCCGTTGCACGGCGAAGTCACG
Source organism: Corticimicrobacter sp. (assembly GCF_040137905.1). NCBI lineage: Bacteria > Pseudomonadati > Pseudomonadota > Betaproteobacteria > Burkholderiales > Alcaligenaceae > Corticimicrobacter > Corticimicrobacter sp. Next base: position 3,548 of record NZ_JBEFDG010000089.1, on the reverse strand, counting down.
ATTTCCGGTGCCAAGAACTCGGCCCTGCCGATCCTGTGCGCCAGCCTGCTGACTGCCGATACGCTCAGACTGCACAACGTGCCGCGCCTCAACGACATCCGCACCTCACTGCGGCTGCTGGACCAGTTGGGCGTGCACACGCAGCGTCTCGATGACGGCACGGTCGAGCTGCGCGCCGATCAGGTCACCAGCCTCGAAGCCCCCTATGATCTGGTCAAGACCATGCGAGCCTCGATCCTGGTGCTGGGCCCGCTGCTGGCACGCTTTGGCGAGGCCCGGGTCAGCCTGCCCGGCGGCTGCGCCATCGGGCAGCGTCCCGTCGACCAGCACATCAAGGGTCTGGCGGCACTGGGGGCCGACATCCAGATCGAACACGGCTTCGTCGTGGCCCGCGCCAGCCGCCTCAAGGGGGCCGTAGTCCGCACCGACATGGTGACCGTCACCGGGACCGAGAACCTGCTGATGGCGGCTGTCCTGGCCGAAGGCCAGACCGTGCTGGAAAACGCCGCTCGCGAACCCGAGATCATTGATCTGGCCGAACTGCTCATCAAAATGGGGGCACGCATCCAGGGTCACGGCACCGATCGTATCGTGATCGATGGCGTCGAAGCCCTGCATGGTGCCGAACACACCGTGATCCCCGACCGCATCGAGGCCGGCAGCTTCCTGTGCGCCGTGGGCGCAGCACGCGGCGATATCACCCTGCGCAACGTCACCCCCGAACACCTGGGCGCGACCCTCGACAAACTGCGCGAAGCCGGCCTGGAACTGACTGTGGGTGATGACTGGATCCGTGCCGTGATGCAGCGGCGGCCCAAGTCTTTCGATGTGCGCACCCAGGAATATCCCGGCGTGGCCACCGACATGCAGGCCCAGTTGATGGCGCTGAACACGCTGGCCGACGGTGCCGCACTGATCGTCGAAAACATCTTCGAGAACCGCTACATGCACGTGCAGGAACTGTGCCGGCTCGGTGCCGACATCGACATCGATGGCTACACCGCCGTGGTGCGAGGCGTCGAGACGCTATCGGGTGCCGCCGTCATGGCCACCGACCTGCGCGCCTCGGCCAGCCTGGTGATCGCCGGTCTGGCCGCCGAAGGCGAAACTCTGATCGACCGCATCTATCATCTGGATCGCGGCTACGAGCAAATGGAAGTCAAGCTGCGCAGCCTGGGCGCAGCCATCGAACGCATCACCGGCAAGGAAGCCGCATGAGTCCCGATTTCACCCCGGATGCCCCGCTGACCCTGGCCCTGTCCAAGGGCCGCATCTTCGAAGACACGCTGCCGCTGCTCGAAGCGGCAGGTGTCCATGTCACGGAAAGCCCCGACAGTTCGCGCAAGCTGATCCTGCCTACCAGCGATCCCGGCCTGCGCCTGCTGATCGTCCGGGCCTCCGATGTGCCGACCTATGTCCAGTACGGTGCCGCCGATTTCGGCATTGCCGGCCGCGATGTGCTCATCGAGCATACCGCCCAGCATCCCGGCGGCCTGTACCAGCCTATCGATCTGAACATTGCCCGTTGCAAGCTGTCTGTGGCCTGCCGTGCCGACTTCGACTACGCAGGTGCCGTCTACCAGGGCGCACGCCTGCGCGTGGCCACCAAGTACGTCCAGGCGGCGCGCGAGCACTTTGCTGCCAAGGGCGTCTTCGTCGACATCATCAAGCTCTACGGCTCGATGGAACTGGCTCCGCTGGTCGGCCTCTCGGATGTCATCGTCGATCTGGTCTCGACCGGCGGCACCCTGCGTGCCAACAATCTGGTGGCCGTCGAGGACATCATGCCGATCTCCTCGCGCCTGATCGTCAACCGCGCAGCACTCAAGACGCGCGGCGCACGACTGCAGCCGCTGCTGGATGCCTTCGAACGTGCATCGACAGCCGATGCCGGTACGGCCTGATCCACCAGACTTTCGCTTCATACCCATCATGATCCACCGCCTGAACACCACCGCCCCTGACTTCGATACCCGCCTGCGCACCCTGCTGGCTTTCGAATCCTCGCAGGATGCTGCCATCGAACAGGCCGTGGCCGATATCCTGGCCGATATCCAGCAGCGTGGCGATGCGGCCCTGCTGGAATACACCCGTCGTTTCGACCGGGTCGAGGCCGACACGATCGCGGCGCTCGAGATCCCGCCCGCCGACTGTGCAGCCGCGCTGACCGCACTGCCCGCCGATCAGCGCGATGCGCTGGAGCGCGCCGCTGCCCGCATCCGCAGCTATCACGAGCACCAGATCATGCACAGTTGGCAGTACACCGAAGCCGACGGCACGGTGCTGGGCCAGAAAGTCACGCCGCTGGATCGCGTCGGCCTGTACGTGCCAGGTGGCAAGGCCGCCTATCCGTCCTCGCTGCTGATGAACGCCATCCCGGCCAAGGTGGCTGGTGTGCCGGAAATCGTGATGGTCACGCCGACACCCGGCGGTGTGCGCAACCCCATCGTGCTGGCTGCCGCAGCCGTTGCCGGCATCGACCGGGTCTGGGCCATCGGCGGGGCCCAGGCCGTCGGTGCGCTGGCCTACGGCACAGCCTCCATCCCGGCGGTGGACAAGATCACCGGCCCCGGCAATGCCTATGTGGCCGCTGCCAAGCGCCGCGTTTTCGGTACGGTGGGCATCGACATGATCGCCGGCCCCAGCGAGATCCTGATCATCGCCGACGGCACCACGCCACCCGACTGGGTTGCCATGGACCTGTTCTCGCAGGCCGAGCACGACGAACTGGCCCAGGCCATCCTGCTCAGCCCGGATGCCGCCTATCTCGACGCCGTTGCCGAGGCCATTGCCCGGCTGCTGCCCGACATGCCGCGCGCCGCCATCATCGCTGCCAGCCTCAAGGACCGGGGAGCGCTGATTCACGTCCGCGACCTGGAGGAAGCCTGCGACATTGCCAACACCATCGCTCCAGAGCATCTGGAACTCTCCACCGAGCAGCCTGAACGCTGGGCCGCCCTGATCCGTCATGCCGGCGCGATCTTCATGGGCAGCCACAGCTCCGAGTCGCTGGGGGACTACTGCGCCGGTCCCAACCATGTGTTGCCTACGGCACGCACGGCACGCTTCTCATCGCCGCTGGGGGTCTATGACTTCCAGAAGCGTTCCAGCATCATCCATGTGTCGCAGGCAGGCGCGCAGACACTGGGGCCGCTGGCAGAGACGCTGGCGCTGGGAGAAGGATTGCAGGCGCATGCGGCCAGTGCGCGCTATCGGGTAAAGTGCTGACTGCTGACACGCCCGTTCGCGCCTGAGGCGAGGCGGCATCTGTGACACGGTCCGGGTGCCTGAACGGTGCCGGACTACCCGCAGCAATACAGCATAGCCGGGCAACGGGACGAACTCACTGCGCTTCGCTTCGTTCAGACAGGTCCCGCTGAAGGCTCCCGTCTATGCTGTATTGCTGCGGCGTGCCACCAAAATGCCGCCTCGCCTCAGGCGCGTACGGGTTGCGGTTGCAGTCTGCGGACAAGAGGGAGAGAGAACTTCCTCTTGAAGTGCAGCATATTTCTCATTTTTTGGCTTTTTCGTCATAATGTGCACTTAAC